>CAMHUC010000031.1 GCA_946188155.1 uncultured bacterium
CATCCATCCATCCATCCATCCATCCATCCATCCATCCATCCATCCATCCATCCATGTAACACCTATAAGCAAAAACGCGATACGGACAGGCCCCGCGCCTGTCTCGCCGAGGCCGGTGACGGCCGGGCGGGACGGGCGCGGGGCCTCGCCGTATCGTGCGGCCCCGCGCCGCCAGGCGCGGCGGCTCTTCCCCGACAGCGAACACGATAATTCCTTTTTAATATTAACATTTAAATTATTAACAACAATGAGAAAACAAATCAGACTTCTGCTGATGCTCGCCCTGCCGATGCTGCTGGGCCTGGCATCATGCGCCGAACACGACAACCCCGCCAGCAACCCCAACCCGCTGGCCAAGCAGGTGAGCGGACTATGGTGGACGCTCATCGACACCGAGGGCACGCTGCCCGAAGAGTTCGAGGCTATGGACTACACCCGCATGGGCATGGCCTACCAGCTCAACGAGGACGGCACGGGCTACGGCGTCACCTTCTTCTTCAACAACGAGCAGAGCAACCCCATCCAGGTCATCGGAGGTGAGTACTTGGCTCCCATGACCTACACCACCACTGCCGACGGGCGCATCATCCCCGACTTCGGCGAGTCCTACAAGGCCTACGGCGACTACTACAAGCAGTTCACAGCCACCTACAGCGACGGCGTGGTAACAGTGACCGACGGCGAGCGCACCCTCACCCTCGAGCACCCCAGCGAAGCCATGGCGGCCAAGATACGGGAGTGGGACATGGCCATCAACGGCGGATTCGAGATGACATCGTTCAACCCCAACGACGTGGACTTCAACCACGACACGTGGCGAAAGCAGACCGGCATCTACCTCTACGACGGCGTGGGGCCGAAGGTGATCACCAACGACGGCATGCAGTACCGCTTCACCGGCGTGGAACTGCCCTGGAACACGAAGTCGAACAACTCGAACCTGCCCATGAACTTCTGCAACGACATCACCCCTGAGAACGGATGGGACCTGGTGATGAACTACTGCGGCGACACCAGCGAGACCAACCGCAACTTCTTCGCCCTGTATAACAAGTGGACCGGCGTGCTGCGTTTCTTCACCTACGTGCCCAAGGGATTCGAGTCGGGCAACGACCACCTCTGGGAGGTCATCATCAACGGACAGGCCGGCCTGCGGCAGGGACTGCCCTACGGACTGCCACTGGACAAGACCGTGACCAACCCCTCGGCCATCGGCATGGACGTCAGCGGCAGCTCGCACTTCGTCTCGCCCTGGGTGGCCACCCGCTCCACCGACGGCCTCATCACCCCCCGCGCCGGATGGTGGGCATTCGACGTGGATATGTCGCAATACCAGCCCGGACTCGACATGAGCAACGACATGATTCGCCTGCAGATGCTATCGTGGAAGAAGGAGAATGGCACATTCTTCAGCAGTCTGGAGGCCAGACTCAACGGCTCCATCAGTGCCAATATCAAGACCGAGCTCACCAAGAATGCAAGTTCGCTCAGCTCCACCAACGAGTCGATGCAGATAGCCTACTCCGCCATAGGCGCCGTGGGTGCCGGAGCCACCGGCAACATAGGCCAGGCCTTCAACATGCTTGGCTCGATGACCGACCATGCGTTCAGTATGGCAGGCCAGAACAAAAGCACCACTACCTTCAACGGCTCCATCAACATGACGATGAAGGGCAATATCACCACCAGCGGCGTCCTGGAAGGCTCAGAGCCTGTGGTGGGTGTATCCTCGCCTACCATCTCCTTCAGCGAGTTTGACACAAATAACACCCAGCTGGGTCGTGGCGTGTGGAACCTGAAGACATCGCCAGTGGTCAGGCTTGTCGGCGGCTCCTCAGATTTTCAATTGCTTGAAAAATTCTGGAAATCCTATAATTCTGATATAGTCTATGCAAACAACGGCTATGGGATGAATTATAACGTATATTTCCCACGAACAACAGGCTTTTATTTCTTCGATCCGAGCAGCATCGAGGTGGAGCTGAACCCCGACTTGTTCCCTGCCAGTCAAGTGGAGTGGACGCAGGTGAATGCCTACTGCGTGAGCCGTGCTGAAAACGGCGTGAAGGGCACCGACACCTATCGCAAGGCCTTCGGACTGAAGCCACGCTACGATGAAAAATATTTCCTTGGTGAACCTCAAAAAACTATAGAAGGCAGCTACTGGCAGATGAGCTTCGATGATGTCCAGAACGTGTACGACTTCCTTTACTATTCTGATGACAAGATGGGTATGAGCTATCCCTCCGTCATCAGCACACCGAAATACAGCGGAGGCATCGACTATATATTCGACGGCAGCCAATATGTCGCGAAGAAGACCGACCACTATTATGACGCCGTGGTGGGCCGCGGCAAGGCCGGCAAAGTGGCCTTCGAGCCAATGGCACTCTTAGACTCTCGCAACGATGTGGAGAGACAGTATCGCACGCCGGCTCTCGAGGTGATGGTCTGCCTGACCGTAAAGGTGAAAGGCCAGTCGCATCCCTACTCCTACGTCCGCTACTTCCTGCCCGAAATCGAGCTTCTCACCGTCACTGGCTGGAACAAAGACACCAATGCAGCTGCTCTGTCAAACTTGAACAAGGTATGGCAGAACCTCAAGGCCCGCCAGCCGAAGGGCACCGGCATCAACCGCCAGTCGCCCACCTACGACTACGAGATGATGCGCATCGGCAAGATTCTGAATTTCTTAAACTCGGACTTCAAGGCCAATTAAGCCTTTCCCGGCACACAGGGGGTCAGACCCTCTGTGTGCCTTCCGGCAGTGCTCGCCGACCCCTCGGCGACGGCCTCCGACGCTCCGGCAGTGGAGTAAAGACCCCTTTGCTCGGCCTCCGACGCTCCGGCAATGGAGTAAATTGCGATTTACTCGCCACCGGACATTCCGGCAATGGAGTAAATTGCAATTTACTCGCCACCCGACGCTCCGGCAGTGGAGTAAAAGGCGATTTACTCGCCATCCGACGCTCCGGCAGTGGAGCAAATCGCGATTTACTCGCCCCCTGAGGCTCCGGCAGTGGAGCAAATCGCGATTTACTCGCCCCCTGAGGCTCCGGCAGTGGAGCAAATCGCGATTTACTCGCCCCCTGAGGCTCCGGCGGTGAGGCAACGACGATTGGCACCGTCACCCTCGGCTATGAGACGGATGAGTGGTATTCGCTCGACGGCCGCAAGCTGAGCGGCAAGCCCACGAAGAAGGGCTTGTATATCAGAAACGGCAAGAAGACAGTAGTGAAATCAACAACGAATTCTTGCTACCGAAGGGACGCAAGAATTCGTTGTTCTTAAAAGGTTTGAGGGGTGGGAAACTTGAGTAAATAAAAATGTCAAGGTGTCAGGCGTCGGCAAACTGCATGCCGTTGTCGAGCGTGATGTGCAGGGGTGTGTATTCCGAGTGGAAATCGTTCTGGAGGCGGTCCAGGTAGCGTCGGCACTCCCAGTGGCACATGGGCAGGTCGTGGAGCAGGTAGTTGCCACAGGCCTCGGGTCGCGTGGCGGGCACCTCCTGCTGGGTGAGTATCCACTCGAGGCACTCGATGGTGAGCTGGCGCATGTCTTCTACGGAATACTGGCCTGTCATGATGATATACATGCCCGTGAGGCAGCCCATGGGGCCTACGTAGACGACATCGCCCTTGGCCCGCGAGTTGCGGAACCATGTGGCCATGAGGTGCTCCAGGCTGTGCATGGCGGCAGGGGCTACGGCAGGCTCCTGGTTGGGTTCGGTGATGCGCAGGTCGAAGGTGGTGAAGCCCTTGTCCTGGCGTGAGACGTAGATGCCCGGCTTCAGTCGGGTGTGGTCGATGGTGAAACTTTGTATTACTTCCATATTCTTTTTTTTTTAGTTTATAGTTTAGGGTTTATAGTTTATAGATGATTACCCTGCAAGCCCTTCTGCCAGCAAATGTAATCAACTATAAACTATAAACTATAAACCATAAACTATAAACCATTATCATAGACTCTCGATGAATGTCTTGGTGACTTGGAAGGAGTTCTGGGCGATGGTGTCCCAGAAGTCGTGATACTGCGAGGCATCGGTGTCGCGCAGGGGTATGTCGCTGATGACGCGGAAAGAGATGAACGGCACCTTATAGATATAGCACACCTGTGCGATGGCGCACGACTCCATGTCGACGGCACGGGCCTCGGGGAAGTGGCCTACAATCTCGCGCATCTTCTCCTTGGAGTCAACGAACCAGTCGCCAGTGACGATGAGGCCGGAGTGAATTGACAATTGACAATTCTTGCGTCCCTTCGGTAGCAAGCGAGCAAAGCTCGAGCGGACAATTGACAATTGCTGCGCCTTCTCCAGCAGGTAGGGGTCGGCAGTGAAGCGGGCGGGCAGACCCTGCACCTGGCCGTAGACGCTGTGGCCGATGGCCTGGCCGCAGTACACGTCGTGGTAGACCAGGGAGCTGCTGACGACGACGTCCTGCACGTTGATGTCGTCGCCGTTGCCTCCGGCGCATCCGCTGGAGATGATGCAGTCGGGTTTGTACTGGCGGATCATTTCTACCGTCTGGATGGCGGCATTGACCTTGCCGATGCCGCTCTTCTGCAGAATCAGCTGGTCTTCGGGGAATAATGGACGGAGCTGCTTGTACTCCTTGTCCATTGCTACAATCATTCCTATCTTCATTATTTTACTATTTTACAATTTTTCTTTGCCTGACGGCCTCGTACATGAGGATGGCAGCAGAGACGCTGACGTTGAGCGAGTCGAGGCGGCCCAGCATGGGTATGCGGATGTGGGCATCGGCGGCCTGGCGCCACTGCGGGGTGAGTCCGGTAGCCTCGGTGCCCATGACGATGGCCGTGGGCTGCCGCATGTCGCAGTCGTAGTACTCCGATGAGTCCTGGAGCTGTGCCGTGAGGATGCGTATGCCGCGCTCCTTGAGGAAGGCAATGCACTCCCCGGAGGTACAGACTGCCGTGGGGACGGTGAACAGGGCTCCGATGCTGGCGCGGATGAGGTTGGGGTTATAGAGGTCGGTGAGCGGGTCGCACACGATGACGGCATCCACGCCCGCTGCATCGGCAGAGCGCAGGATGGCGCCGAGGTTGCCCGGCTTCTCCACACTCTCGAGGACCACCACTAAGGGATTGTTTACAGATGACAGTTTACGGTTTACAGATGAAATGCTATGGTCCTTGGCCTTGACGATGGCGATGATGCCCTCAGTGCTGCCGCGATAGGCCATCTTTTCATAAACTTGCGGTGTGACTCTCGTTACAGGGTAATCAACAGTAAACTGTAAACCGTCAACCGTAAACTGTAAACCGTCAACAGTAAACACTTCCACCACCTCGTATCCGCTGGCGATGCAGTGCTCTATCTCTCGCTGGCCCTCAACGACGAAGAGGCCCTCCTCCCGGCGTAGCGAGGACTTCTGCTGCAGGGCCACAACGTGCTTGACGCGTGGGTTCTGCGGGCTGGTGATGACGTTTTCTTCCATAATTCGCTGCAAAGGTACGAATTTTAATTAAGAATTTTAAGCTAAGAGTTAAAAAAAAGCCGGGCGGCAGCAAATTCTTCATTCTTCATTCTTCATTCTTCATTAAATTACGTACCTTTGCACTCAAATTAAAACTTGCAAGTGAATATGAATGAATTGAAGAAGTGGCTGCCCGACGTGCTGGCAGTCCTGTTGTTTGCCGTTCTGGCATTCGCCTATTTCTTCCCCGCCGACATCGAGGGGCGCATCCTCTACCGCCACGACGCATCTGCCGGGCGCGGGGCCGGACAGGAGGCATCGGAGTACTATCAGCGTACTGGTGAGCGCACCCGGTGGACCAACGCCCTCTTCTCGGGCATGCCCACGTATCAGACGTCGCCCTCGTACGGCTCTACCGACATGCTGTCGATGTTCACGAAGGCCTACCACCTGTGGCTGCCCGAGAACGTGTGGTACGTGTTTGCCTATCTGCTGGGATTCTATATCCTGCTGCGGGCCTTCGACTTCCGTCAGCACCTGGCAGCACTGGGCTCCATCATTTGGGCCTTCTCCACCTACTTCCTCATCATCATCGCCGCCGGCCACATCTGGAAGGTGTGGGCACTGGCCTATCTGCCGCCGATGATAGCCGGTATCGTGCTGGCATACAGGGGGAAATACCTGTGGGGCTTCCTCGTGACAGCCATCTTCGGAGCCTTCGAGATCAATGCCAACCACGTGCAGATGACCTACTACTACCTGTTCATCATCCTCTTTCTCGTCATCGGCTGGCTGGTGCAGGCCATCCGCGAGAAGCAGATCATGCACTTTGTCAAGGCCACCCTGGCGTGCATCGCCGCAGGGGTGATTGCCGTCTGCCTGAACCTGTCGAACCTCTACCACACGTGGCAGTACAGTCAGGAAACCATGCGCGGCAAGAGTGAGCTGGTGAAGAAGAACTCGGCCAACCAGACCAGCAGCGGCCTGGAGCGCGACTACATCACCCAGTGGAGCTACGGCATCGGCGAGACGTGGACGCTGCTCGTGCCCAACACCAAGGGCGGCGCATCGGTGCCCCTGAGTGAGAACGAGACGGCCATGAAGCACGCTGACAACAACTATATCGACATCTACAACCAGATAGGCCAGTACTGGGGCGAACAGCCCGGCACGTCGGGACCCGTCTATGTGGGAGCTTTCGTGCTGATGCTCTTCATCCTGGGGCTCTTTATCGTCAAGGGTCCCGTGAAGTGGGCGCTTCTGGCTGCCACCATCCTGAGCATCATGCTCTCGTGGGGTAAGAACTTCATGGGACTGACCGACTTCTTTATCGACTACGTGCCGATGTACGCCAAGTTCCGCACGGTGGCCTCGATACTGGTCATCGCCGAGTTCACCATACCCCTGCTGGCGATGCTGGCGCTGAAGGAGCTGCTTGACAAGCCGGAGCTGATGAAGCCGAGGATGAAGTATGTGGGTATCGCCTTCGGGCTGACGGGCGTTGTCGCTCTGCTGTTCTCGCTGATGCCCTCGCTGTTCTTCGACAGCTTCATCTCGTCGAGCGAGATGCAGGCCCTGAAGGGGATTCCTGCAGAACATCTGCAGCCGCTGATGAGCAGTCTGACGGAGATGCGCCAGGCGATGTTCACCAGCGATGCCCTGCGCTCGTTCTATATCATCCTGGTGGGTACAGGCGTGCTGCTGTCGGTGGCATTTGGCAAACTGAAGAAGGAGTACGCCGTCGGCATCATACTGGTGCTCTGCCTGGTAGACCTGTGGACGGTGAACAAGCGTTACCTGAACGACGCCATGTTCGTGCCCAAGGCTGAGCGCGAGGCCCCGCAGCCGATGAGCCAGACCGACGAGCACATCCTGCAGGACAAGGCACTCGACTACCGCGTGCTGAACCTGGCCACGAACACCTTCAACGAGAACGAGACCAGCTACTACCATAAGTCGATCGGCGGCTACCACGCCGCCAAGCTGCGCCGCTATCAGGAGATGATAGAACAGTATATTTCGCCCGAGATGCAGCAGGTGTTCAGCGCCGTATCAGAGAATGGCGGCGACATGACTAAAATCAAGGGCGATAGCATCTGGCCCGTGCTGAACATGCTCAACGCGAAGTACTTCATCCTGCCCCTGCAGGGCGGACAGACCGTGCCCCTGAAGAACACCTTCGCACTGGGCAATGCCTGGCTGGTGGACAAGGTGCGCTATGTGAGCAATGCCAACGAGGAGATCGATGGCGTGGGCCAGATAGACCTGCGCCACGAAGCCGTGGCCGACGCCAAGTTCAAGGAGCAGCTGGGCCAGGCCGTTGCCCAGGACACGCTCAGCGTGGTCACCCTGAAGGCCTACGAGCCCAACGAGCTGAAGTACGAGTGCCAGTCGGGCAAGGGCGGCGTCGTGGTGTTCTCCGAGATCTACTATCCCGGGTGGACAGCCACCGTCGACGGCCAGGAGGCCGAGCTGGGTCGCGTGAACTATATCCTCAGGGCCCTCAACGTGAAGCCCGGTAAGCATGAGATTGTGCTCACCTTCAAGCCCAAGTCGGTAAAGGCTACGGAGACCGTTGCCTACATATCGTATGCTCTACTGGTTGGCGTGCTCCTCGGAGCAGTCCTTATCGAGCGTCGCCGCCGCAAGGATAAATCTCAAATCTCAAATCACAAATCTCAAAGTTGAAGAAGCTATTGTCTTTGCCACCCAATCTGGTGGATAGTTTTCACGACGTAACGGGACTGTCGCGTGAGGAATACTTCTGCACCAACGACCCCGTGGGCCACAAGCTCGGCAGCGGGGGAGGCACCACGTGGCTGCTCGAGGAAGCCTGCAGACATGAACAGGCAACCGACTTCGACAGTTGGCTCGCCTCGGAGAAGCGCATTCTGCTGCATGCCGGAGGACAGAGCCGACGCCTGCCCGGCTACGCCCCCTCTGGCAAGATACTCACCCCGATACCCGTGTTCCGCTGGGAGCGCGGACAGCGGCTGTCGCAGGACCTGCTGAGCCTGCAGTTGCCCCTCTACGAGCAGATGATGGCCATGGCCCCCGAGGGCATCCATACGATGGTGGTCAGTGGCGACGTGCTCATCCGCACCAGTCAGCCCCTGCAGCCGCTGCCCGATGCCGACGTCGTCTGCTACGGCCTGTGGCTCGATGCCTCGGTGGCCAAGAACCACGGCGTGTTCGTCAGCAGCCGCCAGTCGCCATCGGTGCTGAAGCAGATGCTACAGAAGCCCAGCGTGCAGACACTGGCCGAGCTGCAGCACGACCACTTCTATCTGACCGACATCGGTGTGTGGCTGCTCAGCGACCGTGCCGCCCGGCTGCTTGCATGCCGCAGCAGGGGTAGGGATACTAGCCTCAGAGAATACGATCTCTATAGTGAGTTCGGTTGTGCCTTAGGCACTGAGCCCATCCTCGACGACGAGGAGCTGCGCCAGCTGCGCGTTGCCATTGTGCCGCTGGCGGGCGGGGAGTTCTACCACTTCGGCACCTCGCGGGAGATGATTTCCTCGACGCTGGCCATCCAGAACCTGGTCAACGACCAGCGTGAGATCATGCACCACGACCGCAAACCGCACCCCAGCATCTTCGTGCAGAACGCCGAAACGAAGATCGGCTTCACAGAAGAGAATAAGAATATATGGGTGGAAAACAGCTGCGTAGGGCAGCACTGGCAGCTGACCCACGACCACGTCATCACCGGTGTGCCTGAGAACGACTGGCACCTCCGGCTGGAACCCGGCGAGTGCATCGACGTGGTGCCCATCGGCGAGGCGCAGTATGCCGTGCGCCGCTACCATATCGATGACCGCTTTGCCGGCGAGGAACAGCAGCGACGGCAGTTCCCCGTGGTCAGCAGTCTCGATGAGCTGCCGGAAGCCTCGGATGCCGTCCGTCTTATCTCTGCCGAGGAAATCTCCACGGAAGCTAACCTGCGGCGACTCTTCGACCAGCGGCGTGCTTTCCGCAAGCGGAACTGGAGTGCGCTGGCCCGCAACTGGAGCCACAGCGTGTTCTATCAGCTCGACCTGGGCGATGCTGCCGCAGCCTTCCGCCGGGAGCAGATACCCCTGCCGCCACCACTCCCCGAGGGTGCACCGCTGATGACGCGCATCCACGACGCCATGTTCCGGGGCGACAGCGACGGGGCCTTCGCCTTGCTGCGCCAAGGACTGCTGACACAGAGGGACGGTTCTTTTGTGTCGGCCGACACAAAAGAACCGTCCCTCTGTGTCTACGACGACCAGATAGTTTGGGGCCGCTCGCCGGTGCGCATCGACATCGCCGGCGGCTGGACCGACACGCCGCCCTACTGCCTGATGGAGGGCGGCAACGTGATCAACCTGGCCATCGAACTCAACGGCCAGCCGCCCATACAGGCCTACGCCCGTCCGTCGAAGGACTACCGTATCACCCTGCGCAGCATCGACCTCGGTGCCGTGGAGGTGGTGGAAACCAGCGAACAGCTGAGGGACTACATCCATGTGGGCTCGCCCTTCTCGATACCCAAGGCTGCACTGGTACTCGTAGGCTTCGGCTCCAAGGCATCGCTCAGCGAAGAGCTGAGAGCCTTCGGCAGCGGCATCGAGCTGACGCTGCTCTCGGCCATCCCTGCCGGCAGCGGGCTGGGCACCAGCAGCATCCTTGCCGCCACCGTATTAGGGGTGCTTGGCGACTTCTGCGGACTGGGCTGGGACAAGAACGAGATAGGCCGCCGCACGCTGATGCTCGAGCAGATGCTCACCACCGGCGGCGGCTGGCAGGACCAGTTCGGCGGCGTGCTGGGCGGCGTGAAGCTGTTGCAGACGGGTAGGGGATTCGCCCAGAGCCCGTTGGTGCGCTGGCTGCCCGCCGACTTGTGGCTGCAACCCGAATACCGGGCCTGCCACCTATTATATTATACGGGCATCACACGTACGGCGAAGAGCATACTGGCCGAAATCGTGCGGCGGATGTTCCTCAACGACAACCGCGAGCTGCGCTTGCTCCGCCAGATGAAGGAGCACACCATGCAGATGTACGAGGCCATCCAGCAGGGCGACTTCCGCCGGACGGGACTGCTCGTCAGGAAGACGTGGCAGCAGAACCAAGCCCTCGACAGCGGCACCAACCCAGTAGCCGTCGCCCGTCTGACGCAGCTTGTCGACGACCTCTGTCTGGGCTATAAGCTGCCGGGGGCCGGTGGTGGCGGCTATCTCTACATGATAGCCAAGGACCCGGAGGCTGCCGTGCGCATCCGTCAGATATTAGGCGATAATGCTGTCAACAAGAATGCCCGCTTCGTGGACATGACGCTCTCGACAAAGGGCCTGCAAATTAGCAGAAGCTGAGAAAAGTGGATAGTGAGAGACGCCACACTGCCGCCGCTCGAAACTGACAAATCGAAAATCTGTAAATCGAAAATCATTTTATTGTGGAATTCAGGACAATAGTGGATATTGAGGATCCGGGCTTTCGGATAGGGCCTTGCGAGGAGATGCTCTTCGTGGGGTCGTGCTTTGCCGACAGCATCGGGCAGCGGTTCGCCGAGGAAGGCTTCCCCGTGACAGTCAATCCCTTCGGCACGATGTATAATCCTGCCAGCATCCTGCACACCATCGAGCGGCTGGGCGATACCACTTGTCAGACGGCTTTCCTGACGCTGGGCACCAACCGCGTGTATCGGCTGAAGGCGACGGGCGAGATTGTGGACAACTGCCAGAGGCGGCCGCAGTCGCTCTTCACTGAGGAGCAGCTGTCGGTAGAGGAGTGTGCCTGCTATCTGCGTCGGGCCATAGCTCTGCTGCGGCAGAAGAACCCAGGCGTGCGCATCGTGCTCACCGTCAGTCCCATTCGCTACCGCAAATATGGCTATCACGGCAGCCAGCTCTCCAAGGCCACGCTGCTGCTGGCGGTTAATCAGGTAATCTCTTACCTCTCATCTCTTACCTCTCACCTCTCTTATTTCCCAGCCTACGAGCTCGTCTGCGACGAGCTGCGCGACTACCGCTTCTACGCTCCCGATATGCTGCACCCCTCGGCCCAGGCCGTTGACTACATCTGGGAGCGGCTCGTTGAGGCCTACTTCTCGCCTGAGGCCAAGACCTTCCTCGACGAGTGGCGCCCCGTGCGCCAGGCCTTAGGCCATAAGCCCTTCAATGCCGGCTCCCCGGAATATCTCCGCTTCATGGAGCAGACACGCTCCCGGCTGAGTGTACTTCAGCGAAAATACCCCTCACTTAAAGTCGATGAAAAACTTTAAACAGTATATAAAGTAATATTTTGTGATGATGAATACATATACCATAGAAAAGATTGCTACGCTCATCGGAGCACGGCGCTTCGGAACAGCCGAGGCCCGTATTGGCTGGCTGTTGACAGACAGCCGCTCGCTCTGTTTCCCGGAAGAGACACTCTTCTTCGCACTCAAGTCACAGCGTAACGACGGCCACCGCTATATCGCTGACCTCTATCGCCGTGGCGTACGCAATTTCGTGGTCGACCACCTGCCGGAACGCCAGGAGGCCGATGCCAACTACCTGAAGGTGCCCTCGGTGCTGGCAGCCCTGCAGCGACTGGCCGAAAGGCATCGCGACGAGTTCAGCATACCCGTGGTGGGCATCACCGGCTCCAACGGCAAGACGATGGTCAAGGAGTGGCTCTACCAGCTGCTGCTGCCCTCGCAGCGCATCGTGCGCTCGCCTCGCAGCTACAACTCGCAGATTGGCGTGCCCCTCTCCGTGTGGCTGCTCAACGAGCAGACGGAGGTGGGCATCTTCGAGGCCGGCATCAGTCAGCCGGGAGAGATGTACGCCCTGCGCGACATCATACAGCCCACCGTCGGCGTGCTCACCAGTCTGGGGGCTGCCCACCAGGAGAACTTCCGCTCGATGGAGGAGAAGTGCATGGAGAAGCTTCAGCTGATGCACGACACCAAGGCCGTGGTCTACTGTTCCGACAACGACATCGTCAGCCGCTGCATCCGCCGGATGCAATACAAGGGGGAGAAAATCTCCTGGTCTACCTGCGACGAGCAGGCAGCCCTCTTCGTTAAGAATGAAGAATTCGCTCTTCACTCTTCACTCGTCACATACGTCTGGCAGGGCCAGGAGTACAGCTTCGAGATACCATTCGTCGACGAGGCCAGCATCGAAAATGCCATCACCTGTGCCGCCGTGGCCCTCTATCTGGGGCTCACGCCGCAGCAGCTCGCCGAGCGCATGCCGTTGCTGGAGCCCGTGGCCATGCGCCTGGAGGTGAAAGAGGGTCAGCGGGGCTGCATCCTCATCAACGACTCCTATAACTCGGACATCAACTCGCTCGACATCGCCCTCGACTTTATGAGCCGTCGTGCGGATAATTGTCAATTGTCAATTGTCAATTCTCAATTAAAGAAGACCCTCATTCTGAGCGACATCTTCCAAAGCGGTGTCGCCCCTGAAGACCTCTATGCACAGGTCAGCGACCTGGCCGTGAAGCGCGGCATAGAGAAGTTCGTAGGCATAGGTCCGCAGATATCGGCTCAGGCCGACAAGATACGCATCGCCGACAAGCGCTTCTTCGCCGACGTGCAGCACTTCCTGGCCAGCGACACCTTCAGCAGCCTGCGCTCAGAGCTCATCCTGCTCAAGGGAGCCCGCAGTTTCGGCTTCGACCAGATTACGGAACAGCTGGAGCAGAAGGTGCATGAGACCATCCTCGAGGTGAACCTCAACGCGCTGGTAGCCAACCTGAACTACTACCGCTCCTTCCTGAAGCCCGAGACGAAGATGGTCTGCATGATTAAGGCCGATGCCTACGGGGCGGGAGCCGTGGAGGTGGCCAAGACGCTGCAGGACCACCGCGTGGACTACCTCGCCGTGGCCGTGGCCGACGAGGGTGTCACGCTGCGTAAAGCCGGCATCACGGCCAACATCATGGTGATGAATCCAGAGATGACGGCCTTCAAGACCATGTTCGACTACGACCTGGAGCCTGAGGTGTACTCCTTCCGACTGCTCGATGCCCTCGTTAAGGCCGCCCGCAAGGAGGGTATCACTGGATGGCCTGTACACATCAAGCTCGACACTGGCATGCACCGCCTGGGCTTTGACCCGGAGAAGGACATCGACGAACTCATCGACCGTCTCCGCCATCAGCAGGCCATCATTCCGCGCTCGGTGTTCTCACACTTCGTGGGCTCCGACAGCGACGACTTCGACGCTTTCTCAGCCCTGCAGTTCTCGCGCTTCGACACTGCCAGCCAGAAGCTGCAGGCTGCCTTCAGTCATAAGATTCTGCGGCATATAGACAACTCCGCCGGTATCGAGCACTTCCCTGAGCGACAGATGGACATGTGTCGTCTGGGGCTGGGACTCTATGGCGTAGATCCTCGCGACAACCGCATCCTTCATACTGTCAGTACCCTCAAGACCACCATCCTGCAGATGCGGCAGGTGAAGGCTGGCGAGACGGTGGGCTACAGCCGCAAGGGGAAGATAGAGCGCGACTCCGTTATCGCTGCTATCCCCATCGGCTATGCCGACGGGCTGGACCGCCATCTGGGCAATCGTCATGGCTACTGTCTGGTGAATGGTCAGCAGGCGCAGTATGTGGGTAACATCTGCATGGACGTGGCCTTGATCGACGTCACCGGCATCGACTGCCGCGAGGGCGACAAGGTGGAAATCTTCGGCGAACATCTGCCCGTGACAACGCTCAGCGACACACTGGAGACTATCCCCTATGAGGTGCTCACGGGAGTCAGCAACCGTGTAAAGCGTGTCTATTACCAGGATTAAGTGATGAAAAGACTGTTCTATGCAACTGTGCTGTGGCTGGTAATACTGCCAGCTGCGGCACAAGGGTTGCCTACTGATGGCCCGTTGACCCTCCGCCCCTTGCTTCAGCAGCTGGGCGAGCGGCTGCTCAGGGGCAAGACGGGCAGCATCGTGGCCATCAACCCAGCCAAAGGCGAGATACTCTGTCTGGCTACCAATACTCCCAGCGGTCCCGACGTGCGCCAGGCCATCGGCAAGCCTCAGGCACCGGGATCCACCTTCAAGACAGCCCAGGCCCTGGCGATGCTCTCCGAGGGCTTCGTCACCCCGGAGACTACTGTAGAATGCAATAGCGGCATCACCGACGGTTCCATCAAGGTGGGCTGTCATAAGCATCGCTCACCCCTTAATCTGAAGGATGCCCTGGCGCATAGCTGTAACACCTGGTTCATACTCAACTTCGGCTCGATGATAAATGACGAGTTTATGTATGAGTCGCGCCGAGAGGCTATCACCACCTGGCGCTCGTACATGCAGTCGATGGGGCTCGGAGGCCCTATGCACATCGACATCAAGGGTGAGGAGGGAGGCCTGCTGGCAGGTGCCGACTATCTGGACCGTCGCTACAAGGACGGCTGGGACGGCAAGACCATCTGGTGGGCAGGCATGGGGCAGGGTGACGTCACCTGCACCCCCTTGCAGCTCTGCAACCTGGCCGTCACCATCGCCAACCGTGGGTGGTACTACGTGCCTCATATCCACAAGAATACCCAGAATCAGCGCTATCTGACCAAACGTCAGACTAAGGTGGCCAAGGATGCTTATGGACCAGTCGTCGAGGGTATGCGTCTGGCCGTGGAGAAGGGCACTGCCACGGGCATCCGTGCCTGTTACCCCATCTGTGGCAAGACGGGCACCATCGAGAATCCCGGTGCCGACCACTCCGCCTTCATTGGCTTTGCCCCGATGAACAGTCCGAGGATAGCCGTCAGCGTCTATGTGGAACATGGTGGCTTCGGCGCAGACCTGGCCGCTCCGATGGCAGCGCTTATCATTGAGGAATACCTAAAGGGTAAGCTTTCTGCACAGAGCGAAGCCAGGGCTAAGCGTATAGAAGATAAGAAGTGTAAATAGGAATTGTCTATTTCATTCCTACGATTTTCGTCTTGGGCTTTTCCTTGTTGCGGCGGTTGACGACGGTCACTACGGCCTGTGCCAGATTGATGAAGGCCAGGCCGGTGGCGGTGTCGCTGCTCAGGGCGGCGGGGGTGCCGGCATCGCCGTTGTCGCAGATGCTCTGCACAAGGGGGATCTGCGCCAGCAGGGGCACCTGCATCTCCTCGGCGAGCTGCTTGCAGCCCTCGCGGCCGAAGATGAAATACTTGTTCTCAGGCAGTTCGGCAGGGGTGAACCAGGCCATGTTCTCGATGAGACCGAGGATGGGCACGTTCACCTTGTCGTTGCGGTACATGTCGATGCCCTTGCGTGCATCGGCCAGGGCCACCTGCTGGGGCGTCGAGACGATGATGGCTCCCGTGATGGGGAGCGTCTGCAGCAGGGTCAGGTGGATGTCGCTGGTTCCGGGAGGGGTGTCGAGGATGAAGTAGTCGAGCTCGCCCCAGTCGGCATCGGCGATGAGCTGCTTCAGGGCACTCGTGGCCATGCCGCCGCGCCAGAGGGTGGCGGTGGTAGGAGATACGAAGAAGCCTATCGAGAGCAGCTTGACGCCGTACTGCTCGATGGGCAGGATGAGGTCGCGGTCGTCTTTGTGGACGGCGTAGGGTTTCTCGTCCTCCACGTTGAACATCTTGGGCATCGAGGGGCCGAAGATGTCGGTGTCGAGCAGTCCCACCTTGTAGCCTAAGCGTGCCAGGGCGATGGCCAGGTTGGCAGCGACGGTGCTCTTGCCTACGCCGCCCTTGCCGCTGCTCACGGCGATGATGTTCTTCACGCCGGGGAGCATCTGTCCCACTTCGGGACGGGGCTTCGACTTGAACTCGGTCTCGATGGTCACCTCCACGTCCTTGCCACAGTGGTACTTGATGGCGGCCTCGGCGGCCTTGACGGTGGACTTCAGGAATGGGTCGGTGTCGCGCGGGAACTCCAGCACCACTTTCACCCGCCAGGGCTCCCCCTCGCTCTGAGGGGCGGCCACGGCAGGGGTGTCGGCCACCATCTGGCTCTCTACGAGGCTCTTCTTCGTGCCGGCGTAGGTGACGGTGGCCAGTGCATCCATGATCAGTTTGGGATATAGAGTCATTATTTTCCTTTCGTTATGTCGTTATATCGTTATATCGTTATTACGCTTTTACATCGTCTCGCGCAGGTTGGTCACCTTCTTCCAGTCCTTGTGTGAGCGGTAGATGATGCCGCAGCCCTTGGGGACGTGAATGATGCAGGGCGAATCCTTGAAGGTGCTCTTGGAGATGCTGGGGGCGGCGGGCGAGTTGCACTTCACCACGCGCAGCGAGGGGCACTTGGCGAAAGCCGAGCCGCCGATTTTCTTCAGGGCCGTGGACAGCTCGACGCTGGCCAGCATGGTACACTCGTAGAAGGCATCGCTGCCAATCTCGGTCACGCCCACGGGGATGGTGATGGAGCGCAGCGAGATGCACTTCTCGAAGGCTTCGTCGTTGATGAGCTGCAGAGCGATGGGCAGCGTGATCTCCTGCAGGGCGGAACACTCCTGGAAGGCATGCTTGCCGATCTTCTTCAGTGTGCTGGGCAGGGTGACGCTGCGCAGGCTGCGGCAGGAGCGGAACACGTCGCTCTCCAGTTCTGTGATGATGCCGCCGATGACCACGCTGTCGAGACTGGCGCAGTCCTGGAAGGCACTGCTGCCGAGCTTCTTGAGCATACCGGGAAGGATTATCTCGCGGAGCGTGGTGCAGCCCTCGAAGGCATGGTCGCCAACCTTGCTGAGGTCCTTGGGCGTGGGGAATACCTCTAAGCCCTGGCACCCCTTGAAGGCGCTGCTCTCGATGGTGGTCACCGTCTCGGGGATGGTGATGGTCTTGAGGGCGGCGCAGCCGGCGAAGGCCTCGTTGCTGATGGTCTTGAAGTCGCCGGGCAGCTGAGCCTCGGTGAGCGACTTGCATTCCTTGAAGGCATCGTTGCCCAGCTCCGAGAGGTTCTTGAAGGCGATGCTCTTGAGGCTCTTGCAGTCCTCGAAGGCATTGCTCTTGACCTTCGATACCGAGGCCATCTGTATGCTCTCCAGGCTCTCGCAGTCCTCGAAGGCTCCGTTGCCGATCTCGTTGGCACTCTCAGGCAGGGCGATGCTCCGCAGCACCTTGCACTTGGCAAAGGCATTGGTGCCGATGCTCTTCAGACCGTTGGGCAGGCTGACCTTCTGCAGATTTTCGCACTCGAAGAACGCCGTGTTGGGAATCTCGCTGATGTTGGCGAGGATATTGGCCGTCTGGAGAGCCTTGCAGCCGTTGAAGGTCTGGCTTCCCATCTTGGTGACGCTGGCGGGAATCTCGATGGCGGTGAGGGCCTTGCAACCCTCGAAGGCTTCGCTGCCGATGGTCTTCAGACCGCTGGGCAGGGTGATGGCTGTCAGCGCCTCGCAGCCCTTGAAGGCCCCGTCCTCTATCTCGGTGACACCATCGGGGATGGGCACGGTGACGAGCTTCTCGCAGTCGTAGAAGCAGTTCTTGCTGATGGCGGTGATGGTCGATGGCAGATAGGCCTTCGTCAGTCCCTTGGCACCGGAGAAGAGACCTTTGGGCAGCTCGTTGGACTTGGTCTTCATGCCTTCCTTGCCCTCATAGATAATAGCGCCGGAGAGGTCGACGCTGCTGACGAGACACTCGCCGAGCTTCTGCTTGAACTTGGAGCGGTTGACAATCTCCTGGATGAGCTTCAGGTCGGCGCCGTTGATAGGGCCGCTGACGGTGAGCTCTGCAATCTGGAACTTGGTCTTGTCGTCGATCTTCTTGGAGAGCTGCCCCACGGAGTCGACGGTTACGCTGACCGTCTGCTGGGCCATGGCCATGAATGGCATGGCTGCTAAAAGAATACTTATAAGTCTTTTCATGTTGCTTTTGTTATTATTTTGCTTTGTCTAATGAGCTGCGTTTCGAGCGGTGGTAGGAGCGGTAGTCGTCGAGCTCTATCTCCACGTCGGGCTCTTCGAGTGCTCCCTCGCGGGGCAGCTGCCACTTCAGGTACTTGATGTTCAGCCCCCGGGCTATCCACATCGACTCGTAGTAGGTCTGGATGGAGAGGATGCCACGGGTGGCCTCGTCGATGCGCTCGTCGTGATAGAGGTCCTCTGTCCGGAATATCTGTGGCAGGCTGTTCTTCTCCACCATCAGGGTGGTGTAGGTGAAGAGGAAGTTGGAGTCGGTCTTCAGGTGGATGACGCCGCCGTCGACGAGGAACTTGCGGTAGCGCTCCATGAAGTAGGTGGAGGTGAGCCGCTTGCGTGGGTTCTTCATCTGCGGGTCGCTGAAGGTGAGCCAGATCTCCTGTACCTCATCCTCGGCGAAGAAGCGGTCGATAATCTCGATGTTCGTCCGCAGGAAGGCCACGTTGGTCAGTCCCTCGTTGAGAGCCTGGGTGGCGCCCGTCCACATGCGTGCCCCCTTGATGTCTACGCCGATGAAGTTCATCTGCGGATAGAGCTTGGCCAGCTCCACGGTGTACTCCCCCTTGCCGCAGCCCAGTTCGAGCACGATGGGGTTCTGGTTGTGGAAGTACTGCTCGTGCCACTTGCCTTTCATATCAAAGGGAACGTGTTCCACCACCGAGTAGGGGTACTGGAACACGTTCTCATAAGATTCCATATCGGCGAATTTCGCCAGCTTGCCTTTTCCCATTTACTCAATCACTACGGTTGTCCAACCGTGCTTGTCCTCAATCTCGCCGTACTGGATGCCGCGCAGGGTGTCGAAGAGTTTCTTCGAGATGGGGCCGGGCTTGTCGCCGAAGGAGTAGCGCTTGCCGGTGTCGAGGTCGTCGATATACGAGATGGGGCTGATGACGGCTGCCGTGCCGCAGGCGCCTGCCTCCTCGAAGGTCTCGAGTTCCTCCTCGGGGATGGGGCGGCGCTCCACCTTCAGGCCCAGGTCCTCGGCCACCTGCATCAGGCTCTTGTTGGTGATGGAGGGCAGGATGCTGGTAGACTTCGGGGTGATGTAGGTGTTGTCCTTGATGCCGAAGAAGTTGGCGGCACCGCACTCGTCCATGTACTTCTTCTCCTTGGCGTCGAGGTAGAACTCGCAGGCGTAGCCCTTCTCGTGGGCCAGGTTGTTGGCGAAGAGGCTCGCAGCGTAGTTGCCGCCCACCTTATACTTACCCGTGCCGAGGGGGGCCGAGCGGTCGTAGTCGCGGATGATGACGTAGGGGTTGGCAGCGAAGCCGCCCTTGAAGTAGGGGCCTACGGGGGTGACGAAGATCAGGAAGCAGTACTCCTTCGAAGGATGCACACCCACCTGGGCGCTGGTGCCGATGAGCAGCGGACGGATGTAGAGCGTGGCGCCGCTCTCGTAGGTGGGGATCCACTCCTGGTTGAGGCGCACCACCTTCTTCACCATCTCCGTGAACAGTTCTGTAGATACCTCGGGCATCATGATGCCTCGGCAGGTGCTCTGCAGGCGGGCCGCATTCTCGTCGACGCGGAAGATGCGCACCTTGCCGTCCTTGCAGCGATAGGCCTTCAGGCCCTCGAAGGCCTCCTGGCCGTAGTGCAGGCAGGTGGCTGCCATGTGCAGGTTCAGATACTCGTCGGAGCAGACCTCAATCTCGCCCCATTTGCCGTCGCGATAGTAGCAACGCACGTTGTAGTCGGTCTTCATGTAACCGAAGGACAAACTTGCCCAGTCTAGATTCTTCATATTCTTCTTTATGTTTTGAAATTCCAATTTGACTGCAAAAGTACACATTATATTTCAAATAGAAACATAAATGCTGTTTTTTTTATTATTTTAAACACGAATTACCACGGTAATTGTGTGCTGGACAGCGTTCTGCCCTTTATGCCTCCGTGGCGAGTATTTTCTTGATTTCCTCGTCGGTCTTGGTCAGTTTGTCCTTGCAGAGTTTGATGAGTTGCTGGGCGCGCTTGAGTTGCTCCGACATCTGGTCGATGTCCAGTTCGTCGTTCTCCATCTTGCGGACGATGGCCTGCAGTTCGGCGAAAGCCTGTTCGTATTTCATTTCCTGTTTCATATTGCCTGCGGATTTTAGGGGTTATACGGATTTGATGATTGACTTGACGGTTCCTTTCTCCAGCCGGGTCTCAATCTCGTCACCGGGGCGCAGCAGTTGCGGGTCGCGCAGGGCCTTGCCGTCCTTGAGCGTGATGCTGTAGCCCCGGCGGAGCAGCAGTGCGGGGTCGAGGCTCTTGGCCTGCTCCTCGATGAGTTGCAGGCGGTGGCGCTCGGCGGTCAGCCGCCGCTCGAGGAGCATGGGAATGCGCTGCTCGCAGGAGTCGATGCGTGCGCGGCTGCCCACGATCTTCTGCTGGATGCTGGAGAGCAGACGGCCGAAGAGGGCGTCGATGCGGGCCTCCTGACGGGTCTTGACCACGGTGAAGAGGCGGGGGAGGGCCGATTGGAGCGTAGAGAGTTGGGATTTGAGATTTGAGATTTTTCCGACACTGATGTTGGCGATGCGCTGCTGGGCGTCGTTGAGGGCGTCGAGCACCTCCTTCAGGTGGGAGATGAGGAAGGTGGCGGCGGCCGTGGGGGTCTTGACCCTGGTGTGGCTCACCATGTCGAGTACCGACTCGTCGCGGTCGTGCCCGATGCCGGTGATGATGGGGATGGGGAAGTTGGCCACGTTCTCGGCCAGTGCCAGAGTGTCGAAGCCCGACATGTCGCTCGTGGCGCCGCCGCCCCGGATGATGACGACACAGTCGAAGCCCTCCTGCCCCCATGTGTAAATGCGCTCCAGCGCCGCGATGATGCTCTGCTCGGTGCCTTCGCCCTGCATCGTGGCGGGGAAGAGCTGGGTGCGGAACTGGAAGCCGTAGGGGTTGTCGGCCAGTTGGTTGCAGAAGTCGCCGTAGCCTGCTGCCGTCTCTGAGGAGATGACGGCGATGTGCTGGCAGAAGAGGGGCAGGGGGAGTTCCTTCTGCAGGTCGAAGACGCCCTCCTGCTTCAGTTGGCGGATGATTTCCTGCCGCTTGCGGGCCATGTCGCCGAGGGTGTAGGTGGGGTCGATGTCGGTGACGATCCATGAGAAGCCGTAGGCCTCGTGGAACTGTGCGTAGACGCGCAGCAGCACCTTCATGCCGGCGTGGAGGCGCTGGCCGGTGGTGCGCTCGAAGTGTGGGCGGATGAGCATCCACTTCGACGCCCAGCACTTGGCCGAGGCCTTGGCCACGGGGGTGGCTGAGCGCTCGTCTTTCTGGATGAGCTCCATGTAGCAGTGGCCGCGGCTCTCGCGGCACTCCGAGAGTTCGGCCTCTACCCAGTACTCACGGGGCATCTCGCTCTCTATCACCTCGCGCACGAGGCGGTTGAGTTCCAGCAGGGTTATGATGTTCGTTCTAGTCATTCTAGTCATCCTAGTCTCCCTAGTTATCCTAGTTCTCTAGGCGGCCTATCATATAGGCGCGCCAGAAGTTCGGGGTGCCGTAGCCGTAGATGTTGTCGGGCTCCTGATAGTGGCTGCTCGTCTGGCGGACGAGGCGGATGATGTCGATGGCCGTCTTCTCGGGCATCGCCTGCCAAAGGCATGCCACGAGCCCGGCCACGATGGGCGTTGAGAAGGATGTGCCCATGTCCCTGACGATGGTGCCGCGGCCCGAGAGGAGGCTGGCGGGACTGCCGAGGGCCATCACGTCGGGCTTCACCCGTCCGTCCTGGGTGGGGCCGACGCCGCAGAAGGGGGCGTTGTGGCCTCCCGTGTCGAGGGCGCCGACGGTGAGTATGTCGTCGGCATCGGCGGGGAAGGTGATCTTCTTCCACGGCCCCATGCCGAGGTTGCCGGCCGAGTTGACGAGCACGATGCCCTTGCGTGCGAGCATCGAGGCGGTGCGGCTGATGAGTGCCGTGCGGCCGTCGAGGTCGCGCTGATTGTAGTAGCCGGGGTAGCCGTCGTAGTCGCTGTAGCCGAGGCTGGAGTTGATGATGTCGACGCCTGCCGAGTCGGCATATTCGGCGGCCATGGCCCAGTAGTCCTCCTCTACGGGCTGCTCCGTCTGCTGGTCCTCGCAGCGCAGCAGCCAGTAGCGTGCCTCGGGTGCTGTGCCCACGAGCACGTTGGGCTCGTTGGCCGCCATCGTCGAGAGCACCTTCGTGCCGTGGTCGGTCTCGCGGTAGAAGAAGGGGCTGTTGGGGTATACGAAGTCCTTCGCCCCCGCGATGTTGGCCCGCCGGATGGCGGGTATCTGGTCGCAGCTCTGGAAACCTCCGTCGAGCACGGCGATGGTCATCCCCCGTCCCCGGCATCCGACGTTGTGCAGGCGCTGCCCGCTGAGCATCTCTATCTGTTCCTTGGCGTTGCCGTAGTATTCGCCCCGGATGCTGTCCCAGGGGTTCCACTCCTCGTGTACCCTCACCTTGCGGATGCTGCGGTCGATGCTGTCGGGCGATGTCCACACGCGCTCTGCCCTGCTCACGAAGTCGAGTTGGCCGAGGCGGCTGAGCAGCGTCGAGTCGTTGGAGCGCACCAGCACGGTGTTGTTCCACCGCGATGTGCCCACGAGGGCCCACTCCGTCTTCTGGTTGCGGCTCTTCCAGGCCATGCCGTCGGCCATGCGCTCCATCGTGCGCAGGTAGCGCTCGCTGACGGGCAGGTCGGTGGAGTCGAGGCTGAGGCCCTGCCGGCGTCGGCGCTCGATGCTCTTGTGCGAGAGCCAGCGCCCGGGGTGGGCGAGGGTATGGGTGGAGCCCTGCTTGTCGCGCAGGGTGTAGCGGCAGATGTAGTATTTGCCCCCGGGATATTTCATCTTGGGGCCGCTCGCCGCGCCGGAGCTGAGGCTCGCGAGGAGCAGGGCGAGGAGTATGTAGGGTAGGCGTAGTCGCATCGTAGGTATTCTTAATCGCGTGCAAAGGTAGTAAAACTTTCTGAATCCACCAAATATATGAGGGCGCAAATGGAGCCGTCGGCGCGGCTGCAGTTCCCCTTGCATCCCCCGGCGGCTCCACTTCTGTGAGAGAACAGATTCGGCGGCTTAACACTCTTGATTGATAAGTACGTCGGTGCAAAGATACGGCGTAATCGCGGATTTTGCAATAGGGGCGGCAGGGTTGACACGCTTGTTTCGCGTAAGCCGCTGGTTATCAGCGGCCGGATATCCCAGTCGCATCGCTTTTGACACGCCCGCGATTTGGCAGTCTCGGAATTTCTTCGTACCTTTGCACCCGATGAAGAGACTATTGACCATCGTCGCCGCTGCCCTCTGTCTGCTCTCGGCCTGCCAGACGAGCCCCGCCCCTCCGCCCGAGGCGGAGCGGCAGGACAGCGCCGCCATCTATCACCAGATGGCCTGGCGCGAGATGTTCGACGGCTCGCTCTCCGAGGCCGAGGGCCACGCCTACCGGGCCTTCATGCTCAGCCGCGACTCGGCGCTCGAGTGCGGCTCGCTGTCGCTGCTCTGCTACATCTATTACCGCGAGGGCAAGCAGCAGGAGTTGCAGTTGCTGATGCAGACGGTGTCGCCCGATACTTACGTGGGCGTGATGGACGTGCAGATGCGGGCCGAGCAGGCCCGGACGGGCCGTGAGCGGTGGGGCTTTGCCCTGGTCGTGGCGCTGCTCCTGCTGCTGACGGGGGCCGTCGGCTACTGGTACGTGCGCCGCGTCAAGTCGCTTGCCCGTCTCTATCAGCAGCGCGTGGCCAGGGTCAGGCGCGACATGAGGGAGGCACTGGAGCAGCTGGCCGAAGCCTCTGTCGAGGAAGTATCAGGGGTACAGGCCCATGATTCTGTCGAGAGTCAAGCGACCTGTCCCCCCAGTTCTCCCGCCCCCTCCGTCGGCGAGGCCAAGGCGGGCATCGACGTGCTCCACGCCATCATCAGCGACCAGAACATCAGCCAGATGGGCCGGCGCGAGGAGCAGGCCGTCGTGCGCATCCTCCCCTTGGTCGACGCTGCCCTGGCCGCCGCCCTCGCCCAGTCCTCCTCGCCGCTGACGCCCAAGGAGACATTTTTCTGCATCATGGAGTACTACGGCAAGGACGACCACCAGAAGGCCCGCTCCTTCTGTTGTTCGGAGCAGGCCGTGCGCAGCACCAAGAGTCGCCTGGGCAAGAAGATGGACATCAGCCGGCTGCACTCGGAGTGATATATTCGAAACAGTCGAAGTCTCTGAATCCTAATGCTTTGAGTGACTGAAGACTTTTGGCTCTGTCAGTCTCGTTGTTGTAGCGGGGGATGTGAGGTAGCCGGATTGTTACAATGCTGGGGCTTACATGCGAGGCCAGCCATTGGAGGTTTTCTGCGACGCGCCGATTGTCTATGGAAGTATAACTGCGATAGATGGTGGGATTCATGTCCTTTACATCTATATAATAGTGGTGGACGAAGGGCGCGACGGCCTCTATGTGGTGCCGCTCTACATTCAGCGAAGTCTCGATGTTGATCCGCCATTCCTCAGGCCGCAGTTTGCAGAAACACACAATCTCCTCGCTTCTCAGCAGTGGTTCGCCACCTCCGAATACGATGCCGCCACGTGTTGCTCTGTAGTAGAGGTCGTCGGACATGGTCTCGTTGAGGATATCGAGGGCATCCATCCTCTTCCATACGCCGTCAGCCCGAAGACATTGTTGGTTCAGGCAGTATTTGCAGCGTAGCGGACAACCGTGGAAGGCCACGAGTGTGGTCACGCCTTCTCCGTCGGTAGTAAGTCTGTGACGGCAGATGCCTATCAGTGGTGTCTTCATGGCAGGCGGAATGAAATGGGAATGAAGTACTTTACTCTTACTGGCCTTCCATCCTGTTTGCCTGGAATCCATTTTGGCATCTGCTCGACAACGCGGATGGCTTCCTTGTCAAGCGACGGGTCAACACCCTTTACAGCCTTTATATTCGTCATGCTCCCGTCCTTCTCCACAACCACATGCACAATGACGCGCCCTTGTGCGCATAATTCTTCGGCACCGACGGGATACCGCTTTACGCTGTCGATGAAAGCTAGCATGGCAGAGGGGCCGCCAGGGAACGACGGCATCTCCTCCACCACATCCCAACAGGTGTCTTCGGCAGGCACTTCTCCTAACGTAGGAGGGGCTGCCTCTGTAATCAAAGGTAATTTGATTATACGGCTATCCACATCTCCTAACACTTCGAAGTCTCCCTCGCTGTTTTCTTCCTGCTGCTCCTGTGGCAGAGTGGCCTCTCCGGCCTCTTGGGGCTTGAACTTCGCCGTCCGGGTCTTCGCCGAGTCAGTCCGTTTCTCGACAATCACAGAGTCAACAGGCGATTGATACTCCACATCACCATCTAACTGTATTGCCGGTTGAACAAAGGCTTTCCCCACTGTCAATGGAATCGGTTCCTGTCCTTCAACTTTCTTGGGTTTCCCGATGCACCCCGTCAATGCAGACAACCCTGCCGAAATACCCATGATAGCTACAGCTTTTCCTAACTGCTGACGGATGTCCAATTGCCGCTCGATATACCTCACTTCGGCCTCGCAGACAGGACAAGTGCCCCGGCATTCCCCCTGGTGGTGGCATTCTCGCGGCTCATAATTGATTTCGTTCGCTTCGGCTATCTGTTTACGGATAGTCTTCAACACATTGCAAATAGATTTTCCTCTTGTCATCATCGTAATCCTTTTTATAATTGTTATAAGATCGGGTGCAAAGATACAGAATTATTCGCTCCGTGTCAAGAGGCCCGAGGCGATTGACACGCGGCTGCAGCGGAACACCCTGGGCATCAGATGGATGCAGAATCCCGGACGGCGATTCTGACACAACGGCCTCGCTCGGGAGCCGTCGGCTCCGGAGGCTCCGGCGGTGCTCGACCGACCTCGGTACTCGCCACCGGCGGCTCCTGCGATGCTCGACCGACCTCGGTACTCGCCCCCGGCGGCTCCGGCGATGCTCGACCGACCTCGGTACTCGCCCCCTGACGCTCCGGCGATGCTCGACCCACCCTGGGTGCTTGACCCCGGAGGCTCCGGGAGTGCTCGACCCACCCTGGGTGCTTGACCCCGGAGGCTCCGGCGGTGCTCGACCTACCCTGGGTGCCCGACCCCGGACGCTCCGGCGGTGCTCGACCTACCCTGGGTGCCCGACCCCGGACGCTCCAGCGGTGCTCGACCCACCCTGGGTGCTCGCCCCCGGCGGCTCCGGAAATGGAGTATCGGGGTCTTTACTCGAAATAAGCGGCGAAGATTTGGCAGTCTCGGAAATAGTTAGTAACTTTGCAGCCGCTAATAATATAAATAAGGTGTAAATGGACAATAAGCAAGCGGCGCTCGAACTGGGCCAGAAGCCCGTGGGACAACTGCTCTGGCAGTATGCCCTGCCGGCGATGGTGGCCATGACGGCGTCGAGCCTCTACAATATCATCGACCGCGCCTTCATCGGCCAGTTGGTGGGCCCCGAGGCCATCGCGGGCCTGGGCATCACCTTCCCGCTGATGAACCTCTCGGGGGCCTTCGGGGCGGGCGTCGGCGTGGGAGCCTCCACCTGCATCTCGGTGAAACTGGGCCAGAAGGACTACGAGACGGCGGAGCACACGCTGGGCAACACGGTGACGCTCAACCTGATTATCGGCGCGGCCTTCATGGTGGTCTGCCTCCTGCTGCTCGACCCCATCCTGCGATTCTTCGGCGCATCCGACGCCACGCTGCCCTACGCCCGGGAGTTCATGCAGGTGATACTGGCGGGCAACGTGGTCACCCACATGTACTTCGGCATGAACGCCGTGCTGCGCGCCGCGGGCAAGCCCCGCCAGGCGATGTACTCGGTGCTCTTCACCGTGGGGATGAACATCCTGCTGATACTCGTCTTCGTGTGGTGGATGAGGCTCGGCATACGGGGGGCGGCGCTGGCCACGGTCTGCGCCCAGTCGATGGCCCTCTGCTGGCAGTTCTGGCTATTCTCCAATCCCAAGGAACTGCTCCACCTGCGTCGCGGTATCTACCGGCTGAAGGCCTCGCTGGTGAGGAACATCCTCGCCATCGGCATCTCGCCCTTCCTGATGAACGCCACGAGTTGCGTCATCGTCATCTTCATGAACAACCAGTTCGTGCGCTACGGCGGCGACATGGGCGTGGGGGCCTACTCGATAGCCAACTCGGTGGTGATGGTGTTCTTCATGTTCGTCATCGGCGTCACCCAGGGCATGCAGCCCATCGTGGGCTACAACTACGGTGCCGAGAAGTACGACCGCATGCTGCGCTGCCTGTGGCTGGCCATCGCCGCCGCCACGGCCATCCTGCTCGTGGGCTGGGGCCTGTCGATGGCCTTCCCCCGCCAGATAGCCCGCATCTTTACCACCGACGCCACGCTGCTCGAGATGTCGGCCCGTGGCCTGCGGTGGGACATGCTGGTGTTCTTCATCGTGGGCTCGCAGGCCGTCACCACCAATTTCTTCCAGTGCATCGGCAAGGTCCGCATCAGCATCTTCCTCTCACTCTCGCGCCAGTTGATACTGCTGCTGCCGATGGCCTACGTGCTGCCGCTCGCCTGGGGCCTCGACGGCCTGTGGGCCTCGATGCCGGCCAGCGACTTCGGCTCGTGGGCGATGACCATCCCGCTGCTGCTGTGGTATGTGAAGAAATTCAAGGCCCACCCAGGCCCTCCCCAAGGGAAAGAAGTTTAAGGCCCACCCAAGCCCTCCCCAAGGGAGGGATGTCTGGAATGATTAATACGATAAAATGCGATGTAATGGAATCGAATAACAATAGTATAAACAACGGAAACAGTGTAACCAAACATCCCTCCCTTGGGGAGGGCTTGGGTGGGCTGATCATCAACATAGGGCGCCAACTGGGCTCGGGCGGCCACGACATCGGACGGATGCTGGCCCTCGACTTCGGCGCCAAGTACTACGACCGCGAACTGCTCAACCTGGCGGCCAAGGAGAGCGGATTCTCCGAGAAACTCTTCGAGGCCCACGACGAGAAGAAGGGATTCCTGCGCGGCCTGTTCAACATCCAGGCGGCCCACGTCACCGAGGGCAGCCTCTACCGCTCGGGCTTCACCCAGGAGAGCCTCTTCCAGTTTCAGAGCGAGGCCATCCGCAAGGCGGCACAGCAGGGCTCGTGCGTGTTCGTGGGCCGCTGCGCCGACTACGTGCTGAGGGATTTCCCTAACGCGGTCAGCGTGTTCATCACCGCCTCGATGGCATTCCGTATCAGTCAGGTAATGAATAAGCAACATCTTGACCATGACCAAGCACGCAAGTTCATCGAGCAGAAGGAGTCGAGCCGCGCCGCCTACTATAATTACTATACGGGCAAGAAGTGGGGAGCCGCCGAGAGCTACGACCTCTGCATCGACTCCTCCATCCTCGGCATCCAGCAGACCGAGCAGTTGATTGCCGAGTTCATCAGAAAGCGATTCAAGATATGAAGAAGATAGGAATACTGAGCGACACCCACGGCTACTGGGACCCGAAGTACCTGCACTACTTCGAGCCCTGCGACGAGATATGGCACGCCGGCGACATCGGCACCGTCGAGGTGGCCGAGCGGCTGGCCGAATTTAGGCCGTTCCGTGCCGTCTGCGGCAACTGCGACGGCGGCGACCTGCGGCTGATGTATCGGGAGCTGAACCGATTCAAGTGCGAGGATGTCGACGTGCTCATTAAGCATATCGGCGGCTATCCCGGCAACTACGACTACAGCGTCCGCTCGACCCTCTTCGCCAATCCGCCGCAACTCTTCATCGCCGGGCACTCGCATATCCTCAAGGTGAAATACGACAAGACCCTCGGACTGCTCCACATCAATCCCGGAGCAGCCGGTCAGCAGGGATGGCACAAGGAGCGCACCCTCGTCCGCCTCACCATCGACGGCAAGGAGTTCAAGGATTTGGAAGTTATAACATTAAGCGATAAAAAATGACTAAAGAGCAATTCATCAAGGATTTAAAAGTATTCCTGTTTATGGCTGTCTTTGCATTGGTCTTCAATGCATTGGTTAAGGGTATGTGGTTGGATTATGACATGAATTGGGTTGAAGAAGCGATTCATTGGTCATTATTCTCAGTTGTAATGACATTCATTATAAATCATACTCGTTTGTTAGGCAAATAAATTTATTGATATATGAAACGAACAATCGTCATTACAGGCGGCGCAGGCTTTATCGGGAGCCACGTGGTGCGCCTTTTCGTGAACAAGTATCCCGACTACCACATCATCAACCTCGACAAACTGACCTACGCCGGCAATCTGGCCAACCTGAAGGACATCGAGCAGAAACCCAACTACGAGTTCGTGAAGATGGACATCTGCGACTTCGACGCCTTCTACCGCCTGATGCAGGAGAAGAAGGTGGACGGCATCATCCATCTCGCCGCCGAGAGCCACGTCGACAGGAGCATCAAGGACCCCTTCACCTTCGCCCGTACCAACGTGATGGGCACCCTCTCGCTGCTCCAGGCCGCGAAACTCTACTGGGAGTCGTTGCCCGAGAAGTATGAGGGCAAGCGCTTCTACCACATCTCCACCGACGAGGTGTACGGAGCCCTCGAACTGACCCATCCCGACGGCATCGAGCCGCCCTTCACCACCACGGCATCCAGCGCCGAGCACCATCTGGCCTACGGTGACAAGTTCTTCCTGGAGACTACGAAGTATCAGCCTCACTCGCCCTACTCAGCCTCGAAGGCATCGAGCGACCACTTCGTACGCGCCTTCCACGATACTTACGGCATGCCCGTCGTCGTGACCAACTGCTCCAACAACTACGGCCCCTATCAGTTCCCCGAGAAACTGATTCCCCTCTTCATCAACAACATCCGCCACCGCAAGCCGCTGCCCGTCTACGGCAAGGGCGAGAACGTGCGCGACTGGCTCTACGTCGAGGACCACGCCCGTGCCATCGACCTCATCTTCCACCAGGGCAAGACGGCCGACACCTACAACATCGGAGGCTTCAACGAGTGGAAGAACATCGACATCATCCGCGTGCTCATCAACACCGTCGACCGTCTCCTCGGCCGCAAGGAGGGCGAGGACATCGACCTCATCACCTACGTCACCGACCGTGCCGGCCACGACCTCCGCTACGCCATCGACTCGTCGAAACTGCAGCGCGAACTCGGCTGGGAGCCCTCGCTCCAGTTCGAGGAGGGCATCGAGAAGACCGTCCGCTGGTATCTCGACAACCAGGAGTGGCTCGACAACGTCACCTCCGGCGACTACCAGAAGTATTACGACAATATGTATCACAACCGTTAACGTTCAGTAAACTGCGGTAATTCCGCAGTCCCCCGCCCATGAAGAAAATATTGCTATTAGGCTCAGGAGAACTGGGCAAGGAGTTCGTCATCGCCGCCATGCGTGCCGGCCAGTATGTAATCGCCTGTGATCGCTACGACAATGCCCCTGCCATGCAGGTGGCCGACGAGCGCGAGGTATTCTCTATGCTCGACGGCGATGCTCTCGAGGCCGTGGTCAACAAGCACAAGCCCGACATCATCGTGCCCGAGATCGAGGCCATTCGCACCGAGCGCCTCTTTAAGTTCGAGGAGCAGGGCATCCTGGTGGTGCCCTCAGCCCGGGCCGTCAACTACACCATGAACCGCCGTGCCATCCGAGACCTGGCCGCCAAGGAACTGGGCCTGCGCACGGCGAAGTATTTCTACGCCAAGACCTTCGACGAGTTCAAGCGGGCCGCCGACGAGATCGGCTTCCCCTGTGTCGTCAAGCCCCTGATGTCGTCCTCCGGCCACGGCCAGAGTTATGTCCACAACGACGACGAACTGGAGACGGCCTTCCGCGAGGCCATGGAGGGCTCGCGCGGCGACGTGAAGGAGGTCATCATCGAGGAGTTCATCGACTTCCAGTCGGAGTTCACCCTCCTCACCGTCACCCAGCAGCACGGCTGGCCCACGCTCTTCTGTCCGCCCATCGGCCATGTGCAGAAGTCGGGCGACTACCGTGAGTCGTGGCAGCCCTACAAGATCTCCGACGAGGCCCTCAAGCAGGCACAGATGATGGCCGACAAGGTGACGCGGGCCCTCACGGGTGCCGGCATCTGGGGCGTGGAGTTCTTCCTCACCAAGCAGGGCGAGGTCATCTTCTCCGAACTCTCACCGCGTCCCCATGATACTGGCATGGTGACCCTCGGCCACACCACCAACCTCTCTGAGTTCGAACTCCATCTGCGTGCCGTCCTCGGACTGCCCATCGCGGGCATCCATCTGGAGCATGCCGGAGCATCGGCCGTCATCCTCTCTCCCGTCGAGGCCGCTACACCGGTAGACCGCTCGCTGCTGCCCTACAACCTCGAGGAGGCCTTGAAGGAAGACCGCACCCGCATCCGCATCTTCGGCAAGCCCGAGGCTCACAAGGGCCGTCGCATGGGCGTCGTGCTCTGCTACGGCGAAGTGGGCGACGACGTGGATGCCCTCCGCGACAAGGCCAAGCGGCTGGCAAAGACCGTCTTAGGAACCGACCCCTATGACAAACTGAGGTAAAGGCCCATAGGGCACTCCCAAGCCCCATTCCCGAGCAAAGCTCGCCTACCCGTAGCCTTTCCCAAGGAAGGTATGTGATATAGATAATAAATTCAAGATATGGACAATAACTCAATAAATAATGTAACCAAACATCCCTCCCTTGGGGAGGGCTTGGGAGGGCTTTTAATTGACCTGCCGAAGATTACCGACCCCCGGGGCAACCTGACCTTCGCAGAGGCCCAGCAGATGGTGCCCTTCGACATCCGTCGGGCCTATTGGGTCTACGACGTGCCGGGAGGGGAGAGTAGGGGAGGCCATGCCCACAAGCGGCTACGGCAGTTCGTCATAGCCCTGAGCGGCTCCTTCCACGTCACCCTCGACAATGGCCGTGAGCGCAAGACGGTCCTGCTGAACCATCCCTGGCAGGGCCTGCTCATCGACGTCAACACCTGGCGCACGCTCGACGACTTCTCCTCGGGAGCCGTCTGCCTCGTGCTGGCCTCCGAGCATTACGACGAGAGTGACTATATCTATGATTACGATGAGTTCCTCGCCTACGTCGGTCGAAACGGCGTCTTGACGAAATGACGTCTTGACGAAATGACGTCTTGACGAAACGGCGTCTTGACGAAATAACGTTTTGACGAAATAACGTTTTGACGAAATAACGTCTTGACGAAATAACGTTATAACGAAAATGAATTTCGAGATAGTCAGATACACACCAGCGAGGGCCGACGAGTGGAACCGCTTCGTGGCGCAGTCGAAGAACGGCACGTTCCTCTTCGACCGCCGCTATATGGATTATCATAGCGACCGCTTCGCCGACTATTCGCTGATGTTCTATGCCTCAGGGAAACTGCTGGCTGTACTGCCTGCACATATTGCCGGAGACACGCTTTGCACGCATAAGGGGCTGACCTATGGGGGACTGGTGATGAGCATCGGCCTGACCATCAGTGAGACGGTCGTCCTGTTCGAGGAACTGAACGACTACCTGCGGCGGATTGGCATCAGGCATGTGTTCTATAAGTGCATCCCCTGGATCTATCACCGTATCTCGTCGGAGGAAGACCTTTATGCACTCTTCCATGTCTGTAAGGCCAGAATGGTGGCACGGGATTTTGCTACGAATATCTTCCTGGGTGCCAACCTGAGGTGGGAACGGGTGCGCCGGCGGGGGGTCGGCAGGGCTCAGGCGGCTGGACTGACGGTGGAGAAATCGGAAGACTACGCTGCCTTCTGGGAGGTCTTGACTGATAACCTCGGAGCGAAGTATGGCGTCAGGCCTGTTCATTCGCTGGATGAGATCCGGTTGCTTCATGGCCGTTTCCCTGAGCAGATTGTGCTGTATCAGGCGGTGAAGGACGGCCGGGTATATGGCGGGGTCGTCTTGTATGTCACTCCGCAGGTCGTTCATGCACAATATAGTTCGGCTACTCCTGAGGGTAAGAAACTGGGGGCGATGGATTTGCTGTATGACCGTATCCTGCATCACGATTATTGCCGCTATCCGTATTTTGACTTCGGACGTTCCACGGAGCATGCCGATGGCAGTGGACTGAATGAGCAACTGGTATTTCAGAAGGAGGGATTTGGCGGACGAGGACTCTGTTACGATGTTTATGAGTATGACTTATGATTAAGTATTTAGACTTGAAACGGGTGAACGACCTGCACGATGCGGAGTTGCGTCAGGCTGTCAATCATGTCTTGGATAGCGGATGGTATCTGCGGGGTGAGGCCACGCGCCTCTTCGAGCAGCACTATGCCGAATACATCGGCACCCGTCATTGCATCGGCTGCGGCAACGGCCTCGATGCACTCTCGCTCATCCTGCGCGGCTATATCGAACTGGGCGTGATGACTCCGGGCGATGAGGTCATCGTGCCTGCCACCACCTTTATCGCCTCCATCCTCGCCATTACCGACAGCGGCTTGCGTCCTGTCCTTGTGGATGCTTCATCCGACACCCTCCAGATAGACGACTCCCTCATCGAAGCCGCCATCACCCCTCGCACCCGTGCCCTGATGATTGTCCATCTCTATGGCCGCTGTGCCTATACCCCTCTCATCGGCGATATCTGCCGCCGCCATCATCTGAAACTCATCGAGGATAACGCCCAGGCCCACGGTTGCCGTTTCGTGTACGCTGAGGCTCCGTCTCAGCTCTGTTCTGTGTACGCTGAGGCTCCGTCTCAGCTCTGTTCTGTGTACGCTGAGGCTCCGTCTCAGCCCCCGTCTGTGTGCGCTGAGGCTCCGTTTCAGCCCCGTCGCACCGGCTCCCTCGGCGATGCCGCCGGCCACAGTTTCTACCCCGGCAAGAACCTCGGCGCCCTCGGCGACGCCGGGGCTGTCACCACCGATGATGCCAATCTGGCAGAAGTCATCCGTGCCATCGCCAATTACGGCAGCCGTGAGAAGTACGTCCACCTCTATCAGGGCCGCAACAGCCGCATCGACGAACTGCAGGCTGCCATGCTCGACGTGAAACTCCGCTACCTCGATGCCGAGAATCAGCGGCGCAAGGAGATAGCCTCTATATATATTAATAAGGTGGAGAATCCCCTCATCCGCATCCCTCAGTCCTGCCGTGACAGCGTTTGGCACGTCTTCCCCGTCCTCTGCCCTCAGCGCGATGCCCTCCAGCGCTATCTGCTCGACAACGGCGTGCAGACCCAGGTTCACTATCCCATCCCGCCCCATCGCCAGCAGTGCTATCGGCAGGCCTGGCCCTCGCTCTCCCTTCCCGTCACCGAACTCATCAGCGCCCAGGAACTCAGCCTCCCCTGCCATCAGGCCATGACAGCAGAAGAGGCCGGCACCATCGCCAGCCTCCTCAATGCCTTCCGCCCGTAGCGCAGCCTCCTCAATGTCTTCCGCCCGTAGCGCAGGCTCCTCAATGCCTTCCGCCCGTAGCGCAGGCTCCTCAATGCCTTCCGCCCGTAGCGCAGCCTCCGTTTCCTTCGTTCCGTATACTGCGGTATTTCCGCAGTCCCCCGCGCCGTCTCTTCACTCCGGCAGCAGCAGCACCGTGGCGCTCCTTGCCGCCTGCGCTCCCATCACCAGCACCTGCGCAATATCCGCCGTCTTGCTTGGCCCGCTGATAAACGTCCCGTACCCGTCGTACGTCTTGTCGAACTCTATCCGCCTGTAAGCCTCGTGCATATTGTTCACAATCTGGCTCTTCGGCAGCAGTATCACTAGGTTCTCGGAGATGAAGCACACCGCCTTCTCCTTCATCGTCTGCGGAATCCACACACACGCATTCTCGGCCACGCCGAACTGCCCTCGGATAATGCCCACGTCCGTGCCGTTCAGGTCGCGGGCCCTGCCAACGGTGTCGGGATTCCTCGTGGCGATAGTCACCTCAGGCAGGTTCGAGGCAATCTCCTTCGCCTCTGGATACAACTCCCTGACAATCTCATTGATGTCCTGCCCCTCCTTCACCTCTATCACGTGGCCGCCCACGCTCTCCGTCATCTTGATAAACTGCACCAGCGGGTCGGGGTAGGTGATGGCCTTGATGTCGCTCAGGTCGGGCATGTCAAATTTCTCTCTGACGTTCGCCCGGTATCTCTTCAGTATATCTTCTTTACTTGCCATAATTTCAATTCTTCAATCTTTCAATTCTTCAATCCTTCTTCAGTCTTTCTTCAGTTCTTTAATCAGTTCGTGGAACGGCTTCTTGGGGAACTCCATCATCTTGTGGCCTTCGGCCCAGGGGTTCAGCCCGCAGTTCATCAGGGGCGAGGGGATGATGTTGGCCCAGTGGGCAAGCCCGGTGGCAAAGTTGTAGATGCCACTGCTGCCATAGAGCGTGCTCATGCCCTTGCACATCAGTTTCTTCTGCGGATTGGCCGTGCCAAAGTCGTCGAGTTGCTGGCGCCACAGATAGATCTGATCGCCCAGGTTCACCTTCGCCGGACAGAGTGTCTGGCAACTGTTGCAGAGCGTACATGCGCTGACGTTACCCGAGTGCTTCTGCGGGTCGCGCAGCATGCCGAGGTTGATGCCGATTGGGCCGGGGATGAAGTAACTGTATGAGTAGCCGCCGCTGCGACGGTACACCGGACAGGTGTTCATGCACGAACCGCAGCGGATGCACTTCAGCGACTCCCAATGCTCGGGATTGCCGATCCACTCACTCCGCCCGTTGTCCACCAGCACGATGTGCATCGGATGGGCCGTCGGACGCGCCTTGCGGAAATGGCTGGTGTAGGTGGTCGTCGGCTGACCGGTGCCGGCACGACAGAGCATACGCTGGAACACGGCCAGACAGTCGTAGTTGGGGATAATCTTCTCTAAGCCGATGGCGGCGATGTGCAGTTTGGGGCACGATGTCGACATGTCGGCATTGCCCTCGTTGGTGCATACCACGATGTCGCCAGTCTCTGCGATGCCGAAGTTGCCGCCGGTCATGCCCGCGTCGGCTGTTAGAAACTCATTGCGGAGGCTCAGGCGTGCCACGTAGGTAAGGTATGTGGGGTCGTGATTACCCTTCTCGCTGCCCAGTTTCTCCTCGAACAGTTCGCCCACGTCGTCGTGGTTCAGGTGAATGGCCGGCATCACTATGTGGCTCGGCTTCTGACCCTTCAACTGGATGATGCGCTCGCCCAGGTCGGTCTCCACCACTTCGATGCCGTGGGCCTCTAAATAGGGGTTCATCTCGCATTCCTCCGTCAGCATCGACTTCGACTTGACAATCTTTTTCACGTCGTGGTTCTTCAGAATACCGTAGACAATTTCGTTGAACTCTTTGGCATCCTTTGCCCAGTGTACGATGCAGCCGTTCTTCTCGGCGTTGGTGGCAAACTGGTCGAGATATTCGTCGAGGTGCGTGATGGTGTGGCGCTTGATCTGCGATGCCTTCTCCCGCAACTGTTCCCACTCGTCGAGACCGTATGCCATATTGTCACGTTTCGAACGTACCGACCAGAAGGTGGCATCGTGCCACTTGGCGTATGTCTGGTTCTTCAAGAACTCCTTTGCTGCTATGCTGTGTCCTGTACTCATCTTGATTATTTACGATTTACGGATTTTCGATTTACTATTTATAGTCCTGCGGCAAGGATTTCCACCACGTGCTTGAACTCCACGTCGAGGCCCTGCTTCTTGGCCACGCCCGCCATGTGCATCAGGCAAGAGCAGTCGGGGCCGGTCACGTAGCGGGCACCGGTCTTGATATGCCGCTGCACCTTGTCAATACCCATCTGTGTGCTTACCGCAGTCTCCTCCACGGAAAACATACCGCCGAAACCGCAGCACTCGTCGGGGCGTTCGGGCTCTAAGACCTGAATGCCCTCCACTAAGTTCAGCAAGTCTTTGATCTTGTTGAACTTAGGGATGTTCTCCTCGCTGGGCGAACTCAGCCCTAACTCTCTCACACCGTGGCAACTGTTGTGCAGGCTAACCTTGTGGGGGAACGTGCCAAGCGGATGGTTCACCTTGACGACATCGTGCAGAAACTCCACCACATCCATAATCTTACCTGAGGTCACGCACTCGTGCTTGCCTTTCAGCAGACGCGGATAGTTCAGCTTCACAAAAGCCGTGCAGCTCACCGACGGCGCCACCACGTAGTCGAACTCCTTGAATTTGTCCTCAAACTTCTCCGCAAGCGGGATGGCCTGCTTCTCAAAGCCGGCGTTTGACATCGGCTGGCCGCAGCACGTCTGGTTCAGCGGATAGGTCACGTCAATGTCTAGATGCTTCAGCAGTTTGTAGGTGGCTACACCGACCTGGGGGTACACCACGTCTACATAACAGGGGATAAATAGTCCTATTCTCATTGCTTCATTGCTATATGTTTCGTTTATATTTTTAGTTGTTTAGGCTACAAATATAGTGAAAAAATTCCAAAAATGCTAATAAATGGTACTTTCTGCCCTTCTTTTTATGCTTTATTAAAAGTAAATGTGTACCTTTGTGGCACAATACTTGCACTATTGTTGGTGTGGAATTATAATTTAGATGAATATGAATTACAACAATGAACTGAATTTCGATGCAGCGATGACTCGCGACCGCGAGTTGTCGATGTCGCAGGCTTTCCCCGTACTCATGAGGAAGGTCTATGTGTGGATGACGTTGGCTCTGGTCATTACGGGCGTCACTGCCTATGGGGTGGCCAACAGTCCCGGAGTCATCAGTGCTATTTACTCTAACCAGGCCGTCATGTGGGGATTGATTATTGCCGAACTGGCATTGGTCATCGGCATCTCCGCGGCCATCAACAAGTTGTCGCTGACCACCGCCACGCTGCTCTTCGTGCTCTACTCAGCCGTCAACGGCATGGTGCTCTCCTCGGTATTCCTTATCTACACGGCTTCGTCCATTGCCAGCGTGTTCTTCATAACGGCGGGCACCTTCGCCGTGATGGCGTTCATAGGCTATACCACCAAGACCGACCTTACCTCGCTTGGCAAGATCCTTCTGATGGCACTCATCGGACTGATCATTGCATCACTGGTGAATGTGTTCTTTGTCAAGAGTACAGGCTTCGACCTGATCATCAGTTACGTCGGCGTACTCATTTTCGTCGGACTGACGGCCTACGACTCTCAGAAGATTAAGCAGATGCTCCTGATGGCACCCGATGCAGGAGAAGGGGCACAGAAGTTGGCACTGCTTGGAGCACTGTCACTCTATCTCGACTTCATCAACCTCTTTCTCTACCTGCTCCGCATCCTGGGAAAGAGAGAGTAGTGCTAAGTCGCTTTTTTACTCCGAAAGGCCTATCCCTTTATATTATATATAAGGTGTAGGCCTTTCGTTTGTCAATAAACCCGAAAACTTTCACTCTTTTCGAAAAATAAATCCTAAAATAT
>CAMHUC010000032.1 GCA_946188155.1 uncultured bacterium
ATTCGTGAAATTCTTGCGTCCCTTCGGTAGCAAGCGAGCGGAGCTCGAGCGCGTGCCATTCGTCTTAATTCGTTGTTCAGAAAAAGGTATAGTTCTGTTATACTATTTTTGCTGTTCCGGTAGGATTGGTACTCCCATCTCCGATGCCTCGGCATCCTTGTCGTCGAGCTTGAAGAGCATGAACTTGGGATTCTCTGCCGTGCAGGGTGCCCAGCCTAAGGCCGACTTGGCATCGGGCGAGCCGTTGGCTTCGCCTTCGTCCGTCGCGACTCGGCCATCCGAGCAAGCTCGGCGGCTCTCGCTGCTCCGTCCGTTGGGGTCGCTATACTTGGCGAAGTTACTCCAGGCGGTGAGCATCTTCTCAGCCAGGTCCCAGTCGCCCTGCGTCCAGGGTCGCCAGCAGTGCTTCAGACTCTTGAACACGAACCAGAGGTCGCTCGAGTGGAAGGCTCCCTTCAGCCGGTCGGTAATCTCGGGATGCTTGCCGTCGTCGGGCAGCGGACGGGCGAACTCGTAGGCCCATGCCTTGCCGCCCTTCTCCTGTCGCACCTTGCAGAACTCGGCGATGCCGGGACCCATCGAGCCCATGTCGTTGAGCGTGTAGCCGATCATATAGGGCACGTCGGCCAGCGTTCCCTCACGGGCAGCATCCTCAAACGACTTCCTACACACGTAGCCGTCGATGATGGGCCGATACCAATAGAAGGGCGCTCCCTTATTCACCATGCCGTAGATCTGCGGCAGTGCGAACATCACCTCCGTCGAGGCACCGCGCAGCTTCTCCAGGTCGGTCAGCCCGGCCCAGTCGGTCACCTGCTTCATGGCCGTCTCCATCTCCTGCAGCGTAGGGTTCAGGTTCGAGTAGTGGCTGGCAGGCATGGCGGGCTTGGCCTCCTCGCCCTCCTTGGCAGGCACGTTCAGACCGCCGCCGCTCATGATGACAGCCTTGTGAAACAGCCCTCGGGCCAGAGGTGACTCACAGAGCGTGCGCACACTGCCGGCACCGGCACTCTGTCCGAAGATGGTCACGTTGTCGGGGTCTCCGCCAAACTGTGCGATATTCGCCTTCACCCATTTCAACGACTGTATCTGGTCGAGCGTGCCGTAGTTGCCGCTGACGTGATGGGGACTCTCTGCCGACAGCAGGGGATGGGTCATGAAGCCGAACACCCCGAGACGGTAGTTGATGCTGACGAGCACCACGTCCTTCGAAGCCCACTCCTGACCGTCGAACTCCGGCTCAGAACCCCAGCCCTCGCGGTAGCCGCCGCCGTGTATCCACAGGGCCACGGGCAGTTTCTTGTCGGCCTGGCCGGGGACTTTCGTCCATACGTTCAGGTAGAGGCAGTCCTCACTGTAGGGAGCCTCGTCGCCATAGCCCCACTCCGAGGCATAGAAGCCGGGATAGTGGACGGCCTGATAGCCGGGATGGCCGAACTTGTCGCACTGTCGGATGCCGTCCCATCCTACCACGGGCTGCGGCTCCTTCCAGCGCAGCTCGCCGATAGGCGGGGCGGCGTAAGGGATGCCACGGTAGACGAACACGCCAGGGTTCTCGGCCCTGACACCTTGAATCTGACCACCCTCAACGGTCAGCACGGGGGCCGTCGGCTCCTCCTGCTGTGAGGTGCAGGCCATCATTGCCAGCATGGGCAATAGGAATAATAGCTTTCTCTTCATCATGAATAGTTGTTATGGTTGATAATGCAATATGACTTTCTCGCCGGGGCGCGTCTCCACGTCGTACTCATAGACCTGACGGACGGGGAGCAGCTCGAACTGCTTCAGCTCCGGCGAACGCAACGGCTCGCGGATAGCGGCTGGCGCGAGCAGCGGATTGGGACAGGGACCCTCGGCCGCACGCAGGCCTCTACCCTGCAGCTGCTGATAGCTGCGCACACGGAGCGTGCCGCCAATCCTGGAGGTGACGGTAGCCTGCTGCAGTGCGCCGTCATCCCATTTCATGTCTACCTCGAAGCCGCCACGGGCCAGTAGGCCCTTCACCTCTCCGCTGCGCCAGTCGTCGGGCAGGGCGGGCAACAGATGTACCGCACCGTCGTGACTCTGCAGGAGCATCTCACAGATGCCCGCCGAAGCCCCGAAGTTGCCATCTATCTGGAAGGGTGGATGGGCATCGAAGAGGTTGGGATAGGTGCGCCCGTCGGGATAGTCGCGCATCTGCCGGTCGTCGGGCAGCAGGTGGAGCATGTTCTTGATGATCTGGAAGGCGTGGTTGCCGTCGAGCATACGTGCCCAGAAGTTGATCTTCCAGCCGAGACTCCAGCCGGTGGCCATGTCGCCGCGCTGTCGCAGGGTGTTGGCGGCAGCCGTGAAGAGGTCGGGATGGCTGTAAGGTGATATCTGGTTCGACGGGTAGAGACCGTAGAGGTGTGAGATATGTCGGTGCTCGTCCTTCGGGTCGTCGGCATCGATGAGCCACTCCTGCAGCTGACCGTGGCGGCCTATCTGCATGGGGGGGAGTTTTGAGAGGTGAGAGGTAAGAGGTGAGAGGTGAGAGGTAAGAGGTGAGAGGTGAGAGGTATCCTTTCCAAGTATGTGAGCTGCCTTGATGACCTGCGAGAGCACGTCGAAGGCTATCTGGTTGTCCATCGTGGAGCCGGCGGTGACGTTGGTGCCCTTGCCCTGTGGGCCGTGCTCGGGCGATACGGTGGGCACGGTGACGAGCCAGCCAGCGGCCTGCTTGACTTCTCCATCGGCAGGATAGGGCTGCATATAGTCCAGCAGGAAGTCGGCGGCGCCCTTCATCACGTCGAAGTTGTCGGCCAGGAACTGCTTGTCGCCGGTGAAGAGATAGTGCTGCCAGATGTGCGTCGTCAGCCAGGCACCACCCGTGGGGAACATGCCCCAGGGCGTGCCGTCCACAGGGCCGGCGATGCGCCACAGGTCGGTATTATGATGGGCCACCCAGCCTCGGCAGCCGTACATCTCGCGGGCGGTCTTGGCACCTGTCTGGCTCAGGTCGCGGATCATCGCGAAGAGCGGTTGCTGGGTCTCAGCGAGGTTGCCCACCAGGGCGGGCCAGTAGTTCATCTCGGCATTGATGTTGATGGTGTATTTCGAGTCCCAGGGGGCGTTCAGCTTGTCGTTCCACACGCCCTGCAGGTTGGCGGGCTGCCCGCCGGGCTGCGAGCTGCTGATGAGCAGGTAGCGGCCGTACTGCATCATCAGGGCCACCAGGCCCAGGTCGCTGCCGTCGAAGGCGGCCAGGCGCCGGTCGGTGGGGAGGGAGGAGGGGGCGGGCTTTCCGGGATCTCCGGATTTTCCGGGCTTTCCGGATATTCCGGATAATAGCAGGCTCACGCGGCTGTACTGCTGCTGATAGCGCTTCAGGTGGTCAGTTAGTAGCTGCTTGTAGCCCTTCTGCTTTGCGGCTGCCAGCGTCTGCTTGTTTTTCTGCTGGGCATCGCCGCTCACGTCGTGATAGTTCACGTAGTTGGTGGCAGCCACGATATATAGCGTGGCAGTCGTGGCATCGTCCACGCTGATGCCCTCGCCATCTGCCTTCACATCGCCGTCGGCTTCTATCAGCACGCGGCAGTCGGCCTTCAGACCGGCCTTGATGCCTTCATGCTCAGCCCCGTCGACGGTGGCCGAGAGCATGTTCGCCTGACCGTTGCCGTCGTTCAACGTGACGGGCGTCACCATAGATGGCAGCTGCGAGGTGAAACTGATGCCGAAGTCGAGCTTGCCCCGCTTCGATGCCTTCAGCCGCACGACGACCACGTTGTCAGCCTGCGAGGCGAACACCGTCCGCTCGTACTTCACACCGCCGCAGCGATAGGTTGTCGTGGCCAGGGCGTCGCCCAGGTTCAGCTCCCGGCGATAGTCAGTGACCTCCCTGTGCCCCAGCTTCAGCTTCACGCTGCCCAAGGGCAGGAAGCGCATGCCATGGGGGCCACGGATGAAGTACTTGTCGATCAGCGCATGGGCCTCCTTCTCACGACCGTCGAACACCAGTCGGCGCACCTCGGCCAGATGCTCACGGGCCTCGGGGCTGTCGTTGTTGTGGGGCGAGCCGCTCCAGAAGGTTTCTTCGTTCAGCTGTATCTCCTCGGTGTCGGTACCGCCGTAGACCATCGCCCCCAGGTGGGAGTTGCCGATGGGCAGTGCCTCCAGCCAATGCTGCGCAGGACGGTCGTACCACAGCCGGTAGTCCTGAGCCACGGCATGGCGGGGCACGAACATCACCCATGCCGCCAGCCATATACAAATGGTTATTGTCCTTTTCATTTCCTGTAATCTTTACGGTGGGCAAAGTTACAGACTTTTCGGCACACGGCCTTAACCTAATGTATCAGAAACTTAAATAGGTGTAACATGGAGGCAGAGGAACGCGGCTCTACAAGACTACACACTCTTATAGAACAATATATCTAGTAATATGCAAAAAATAAGTTGGTACGATTGTCACTCAAGTTTCCCACCTCTTTCTCAACACAGAGGGCGCAGAGGACACAGAGAAATGAATACTTTTACTACAGAGACTACGAGAGGAGCCTGACGCTCTTCACAGAGTCCTGCCCCCGTTTTTTCGTGCGCCAGCTCTCTGTGTAGGCAGTATGGCCGCTCTGTAAACCTCTTATACTCATATACATATTACTCTGTGTCCTCTGCGTCCTCTGTGTTGAGAAAGCATGGGAAAGTTCAATTAATCATTACCTAAAGCCGGATGACCTGGTCGCAGAGTTCGCAGACCACGGTGCGGTGGGTGATGAAGATCATGGTCTTGCCGGGGTATGCCACGAAGAGACGGCGGTAAAGCTCGTGCTCCGTCTGCTCGTCGAGCGAGGCACTGATCTCGTCGAGCAGCAGCACGCTGCCCGGGCGCAGCAGTCCGCGTGCGATGGCGATGCGCTGCGCCTGGCCCTCGCTGAGCCCGCCGCCCCGTTCGCCGCACTCGGTGTCGATACCGTCGGGCAGGTCCTGCACGAAGTCGGCCATGGCGGTGTGGAGCACGCGCCGCAGCTCCTCGTCGGTGGCGTCGGGCTTTGCCAACAGCAGGTTGTAGCGTATGGTGCCGCTCATGAGCGTGTTGCCCTGCGGCACGAACACGAAATTGGTGCGTGTCAGTTCTGAGACGTATGCCTTCTGGCGACCGTTGTATACGGTCAGCGTTCCCTCGCTGGGCTTCACCAGGGCCAGCATGAGTCGGAACAGGGTGGTCTTGCCCACGCCCGTGTGCCCCATCAGGGCCGTCTTGCTGCCTGGGTGGAAATTATAGCTGAAGTGCGATAGGATCTGGCGGTCGCCCATGGCGTAGCTGAAGCTCACGTCCTGCACGCTCACGCCGAGGATGCCGGGCATCAGCTTGTTGTGGCTCTCGCCGGTCTCCGTCTCCACCATCTCCAGCTCCGACAGGCGGTCGATGCTGGCAAAGGCGTGGAACATCTGCGGCAGCATGTTCACCATCTGCAGGATGGGCTGCTGTATCTGGCTCACTAACTGTAGGAAAGAGGTCATCACGCCGAAGGTGATCATCCCTTCGCGCAGCTGCATGGCTCCCCAGATGAAGGCGATGATGTAGCCCAGGCTGAAGCTGGAGGAGATGAGCAGGCGGGAGATGACCGTGAACCGTGCCCTGCGGCGTATCTTGCCGCGCAGCTCCTGCTGCATGTCGTCGAGGCGTCCCGTCACCCAGTCGCCGCTTTCCAATGAGCGCAGCACGGCATTGTGCTCCATCGTCTCCTGCACCAGCATCTGTATGACGCTCTCCTGTTGGCGGATGTCGAGCGTCATCTTGCGCATCTGGCGGGCGAAGAGCTTGCCCACGAAGAGGAACAGGGGCGTGAGCATCAGCAGTGCCCATGCCAGACGGGCATCCATCGACTGCATGAGCAGGAAGGCCCCCACTAACTGTACCATGGTTACGGTCATGTCGGGAATCAGCGAGGTGGTGGCGTCGCTCACCTTGTCGATGTCCTTCTCCAGTCGGTTGGTGACGTCGCCGGAGTGCAGCTCTTTCTGGTCGAACATCTGCCGACGGAACAGGTGACTGAAGATGCGCAGCCGGATGGCCGTGCTCTGCCGGGCACCGGCCTTGATGCCCAGATAGTAGTAGATTTGCCGGCAGACGATGCCTGCGATGATGACACCCACCAGGGCAGCAATCATTGTGATGACATCCTCGCGGCTGCCGGTCAGGATGGTGACGTCGATGAACCGCTTGCAGAGCCACACCATCAGCAGGCCCAGTGCCACGCGCCCGAAGCCTGCCACGATGCGCATCAGCATATTTGTCCTGATGCCCTGCGTGTTACGCCATATCCATCCGAGGTAGTTCAAACCATCAACTCTCAACGAGTCCCATCTGCTGCCACTGTGCCAGCAGCTTCTCGATGTCGGCCTGGGCACGCTCGGGGGCCACGTCGTACTCCTGGCAGAGGGCCTCCGACAGCTGCTCGGCAGTGAAGTCGCCCAGCTCGGCAGCTTTCTCCCAGGCCCAGGCGGCCGTCTCGTTCAGACTGATGAGCTTGCCGAAGTCGACCGTCTCGACACCCTCACCGATAATTGCTTTCTCACCGCACACGTCGCGCAGTACAAATCCTTTCTTCTGTTTCATATCTCAATTCTCAATTCTCAAATTTCAAAACCGTCCTCCGATAGACGGCCAGTATCCAGCGGCGCACGGGCTTCAGGGTCCACCACAGTCTGCTGGCCCTGACGCGCCAGGGGGCATAGAGGTAGCGCCGATGCCCCTTGCGGCTGATGACGTATTCGGCGCGCGCCTTCACGTCGCTCTGCCGGCAGAACTCCTCGCCGCCCAGGTTGCCGTCGCCCATCAGCTGCACGCGGTCGCCATCGATGCGTATGACGCGGTGAACCACGTAGCGGCTGTCGTTGATCCAGGCCAGCACCACGTCGCCCACGGCCACCGTCTGCGGCTTCACCAGCTCCACGCTCTCCACGCCGCCGATGATGAATGGCAGCATGCTATTGCCCTTCACGGGCAGCACCACGCGGGGAGTGGTCTCGAGCACGCTGATGACCCCGGCAATGACCTCGTTGTTGGGCAGTGTCTTAGTGTTCATCGGCACACGTGTTACAGCTCAGACGGGCGGCAGCCGCGTCGGGCAGGCAGTCGAGGTGCCACACAGGCACCAGCTGCGCCAGCAGGTTCTCCGTCTCGTGCAGGCCTTCGGCCAGGTGCTTGTCCCACCGTTTGCCGGATATCGACGGCATCACGGCAGCGTAGGCCTTGATGCCCTTCAGCCGCACAATCTCGTTGCGCGGGGCCTGGCTCAGCTTGACGATGGCCCCCACGGGGTAGCTCACGTTGCGGTAGCAGGGCGTCTTGCCGCTCCACGGTGAGCCGTAGCAGCGCACCTCATCGCCCTCGATGCGCACCACGGGGTTGTCGTCGTTCACCAGCTCGGTGCCCTCGATGTGCTTCAGCCACAGGCTGGAGTGCGTGCTCTTGCCCGTGCCGCTGTGGCCCAGGAACATATAGGCCCGTCCCCGGTAGCTGACCACCGACGAGTGGAACAGCGCCGTGCGGCTGTTGGCCGTGGCCAGGGCGTACATCACCATGATGGCATTGTTGACACCGAAGAGCCAGTTCTCCTTCACCAGGATGCGCCCCTGCCGATAGTCTGTGCTGGCCACCAGCGTAGAGCAATGCTTGTCGCCGAGCCAGAACTCGAAATAGGGCTCCCCGGAGTCCAGATGGCCGGCGACGATCTCCTGTCCCTCGTCCTCCTGTCGCAGCTCCTCGTGGCAGACGGCCATCGGCAACTGAGCGACCATCTCCAGGCGGAAGGCCGTCGCGTCGGTAGCCTCCGTCAGGAATGGCTCATACTGCCGCAGCTCCTCGGCGCGGCTGTCGTTCCCTGTGTTGAGCGAGAACACGTGTCCCGCCACCTTATAATAAAATGTATTCATCTATAACTGTCTTTGGGGCTGCAAAGTTACGAAGAAAATCCCAAACCTCCAAAACAAAAGCCGAAAGATTGCTCTTTCGGCTTTGTCGGTTTAAGACTGGAAGGAGTCGCGCTCATCGGGTTTGTAGGCCTTGTTGTCCTCCTTCATGTAGACCTGCAGGTCGCTGAAGTAGCCTGTCTCCTGGATAGTCTTGAGGTTGGCCTTGGCATCCTCTTCTGCCAGATACTCCTTGGCGCTGGCCAGGTGGTTGGTGAACTCGAGCTTCTTCTTCTCCGTGTCGAGCACAGAGATCCACTCATCCTTCAAACGGTCTCCGATCACAAATTTCTTGCTCATAACATTTCAAGTTTTCAAGTTTCTATTCTTCGTTGATTTCTTTGATGGTGCAAAGGTACTAACTTTCCCGATACCTTGATGCCTTTTATGTGCAAAATATTGTGAAAACGTTTGAGTTTACTGCTGTCGAGGGCCTCTGCCACGGTCGCCACGGCTGCGCATCTCCTTGAACTTCTGCTGCTGGTCGGCCGTGAGGATGGCACTCAGCTTCTTGTCGTACTCCTCGCGCTTGGCCTGGCGCTGCTTCATCTCGGCCTTCTGGGCATCGGTGAGCTGGGGGCGCTGCGGGCGGCTGCCGGCATTCTGCTGGTCTTTGGGAGCCTGCTCGGTGGCACCCGTCTGGCCGTCGGCCTTCTGACGGTGGAGGCTGTCGGCACGGTGGCCGTGATGCCTGCCGCGCGGTCCTCTGCCCATGCCGGGACCTCCGAGCACGTCCTGATACTCCTTGTTAAGGGCCAGCACCTTGGCCTTCTGGCTGTCGTCGAGTCCGAGGTCCTTGGCCATGCGGTCGGTCATCTCCTGGGCGTCGATCTTACGGGGAGCGCGGCGCTCCTTGTTGTTGTCACTCTGTTGTGCCATCGCTGCCGTCATCGCGAGCAGGGCAATCAGTGTCATTGCAATCTTTTTCATCTTTCTTTAATTTTAACTGTTTATACGTTTGTTGATTCCTGTTGTTCTCTTGAACACTCCTTTGACGATGGGCGGCGGGAGAAGTTTAAACGCGCAAGCCCTGTTTTCAGCGAACCGCCCGATTCTTTCAGCCAACCGTAAACTGTAAACCGTAAACTATAAACTATAAACTATAAACTATAAACTATCATAGTTGTCATATAGCAAAAACAAGTGTACCATCTGTACCATCTGACACATCAGGGTGGCAGATGGTACAGATGGCGCACATGTTTTCGGGATAAGCCAACTATACGCACACGCGCACGCGAAAGGAACCAACAGAGGTTCCCTAAGACAAAAAGGAGGCTTCCTGCAACCAAAAGGAGGCTCCCTGCAACTGTAGGGAGCCTCCGTAGAGTGGCGGGGAGCCTTGCGTTGTCGGGTCCAGGCCCTGGACTAACGGACCACCACCTTCCGGCCATTGACAATATAGATGCCCTTGCCGACAGTGGGCGCAGCCCCGAGGCGACGCCCCTGCAGGTCGTAGAGCGAGTCGTCAGACTGTTCAACGCGCGAATCGTCCAATCGCACAATCTGCAGATTGTCCGCTTGTCCGGCACTCTCGGCCTGCCAGGCATCCAGGTAGAGCTCGGTGCCAGCGGAGGCCACGATGTAGATGTTCTTGACACCCTGGAAGCGGGCGGGGTCTACGTCGACAGCGTAGTCGCTCATGGTGTCGGAGGCGATGCTGAACGTCGCCTCGGCCTTGGCACCCTTCCTGGCGATGCGTATCTCCACCGTGCCCTCGCCCCTGGCACGCAACAGGAACCGCGAGGCCCCCGTGGCACCGAAGTCTACGCGGCGCAGGAAGATCCAGCTGCTTTCAGTCATACGTACCTGCTGGTTGGCAGAGGCATCGTTGCCTAAGGTGCTGACGGCGGTGTTCTTCTCGATGTTCGAGAAGTCCTCGTAGCTGATGCCGCCACAGGTGGCCATGGTCTCTGCCTGCTGCAGCTGGTAGGGGTCGAGGGTGCCGTTGGCGGCAGCACCTGCACGGGTGAGGGTCATCTTGCCGAGGGTCTGTGTGCTCTCAGTGACCCTGACCTCGTCGATGCCGATAGAGCGGTAGCCCGATGCCTCGCTGTCCATGGCGCCGCCCTCCTTCATGGTCTGCTCCAGGAGGGTGGAATGGTAGAGCAGGTAGTACTTGTCCTTGAACTTATGCAGATGGGTATGGTTGTTGCCCCACCCCATGCCGAAGTTGCCCTCGTTGGGCACGTATTCGCCACGGTACTCCCACGAGTCGGGGACGAGGGGCGTGTCGCTCACCATGTAGCACATGCTGCACGTGGAGGGTGCGGGCTGGCCGTTGCGCCCGGCGAAGCTGCTCCAGTCGTCGCGGTCGGACCACGAGGTGTTGTAGGTATATACGAAGCGCCCGCCGATGATGTTCAGCTCGCTGGCCTCGAAGAGATAGGGTGCCGGCATCAGGACTGCCGCACCGTCGAGACCGGTCATCGAGGCATTGAGACGGGCGATGCGCGAGTTGCCGGGCCACAGCTTAGAGCCTGACGGCTGCGGGTCGCCGCCGCCGAAGGCTATCCAGCCCTGGCCGCTGTCGTCGACCACGGCTCCCGGGTCGAAGATCCAGTTGCAGGGCTTCACGCCAGGGGTGTCGCCGTCGATCATGGGCTTCTTCAGGGGCGACATGAAGGGGCCTACGGGCGAGGATGCCTTCAGCACGCCGATGCTGCCGCCGCTGTTGGCGAAGTAGAGGAAGAACTCGTCCTGGCCGTCGGCCGTGGTGCGCCGCACGATGGACGGTGCCCACGAGGCAGCGAAGCGCCAGCCCCACGAGGCGCATAGCTTGGCGACATCAATGGTGCCGTGGAAGGTCCAGTTAAGCATGTCGGCGGTGGAGAATACTACGAGCGAGCGGATGTCGCCGTAGCCGTTGCCGCCGGTCTTGCGGTTCTTGAGATACTGCTGGTTGTCGTTGCTGCCATAGACGTAGAGACGCCCGTTGTACTCAACGGCCGTCGGGTCGGCACAGAACACGCTGCCGCTGAGGGGATTGCCCTCGCCGGTGGACTTGTACTCCTTGGCGAGCGGCTGCGCCTCTGCCGACAGCGCAACTAAAAGGGACACGAAGAGACACTGATACTTTCTCATGATAAGTAGATGCACAATATTATCTTATATAAAAATTAATGAAAAATTCGTGTTCAATTCATGGTAATTCGTGTTAAGATATAAACATATAATTATCACGAATTGTACACGAATTATCATAAATTGTTTTTGTTCAGTTACTTATTAATATAATGATATCGACAACAGATTCTTAACTTAACAACGAATTAAAACGGATTACACGAATTAGACGAATTGTTACTTATTTCACGAATTTTATTAACTGCACACAACAAGCAGCGATTGCTTGCGCGTAGCCAATTCGTGTAATCCGCAAAACATTCTGTTTCATTCTTGAAATTCGATTCAATTCGTGCAATTCGTGTAATCCGTTTTAATTCGTTGTCATGAAAGTTCGGTTACTTGAACAGGCTCTGGGCCATCTGCCGCAGGCAGCGGCGCCAGGTGAGAAACTCGTGAGCCGTGCCCTCGGAAATGAGGCCCTCGGCGTTGTAGCCGGCAGCCTTGAGCGACTCCACGCTCTTACGGATGCCGTCGGGGTTCTCCTTGGAGCCGCAGCCTTCGAAGATGTACTTCACAGCCTTCGGGTCCTTGATTTCCTCAGGTGCATACTGACCACCGCTGAGCAGACCCCAGTAGCCGAACACCTCGGGACGGCGCAGGGTGATGAGCTTGGTCTCCATGCCGCCCATCGAGAGGCCGGCCAGGGCGCGGTTGTTCTTGTCGGGCTTGGTGAGGAACTCCTTGTCGACGACGGGCATCAGCTCGTCGATGAGCAGCTTCTCGAACTCCTCGGCAGTGAACTTGCCGATAGAGCCGAACTTGAAGTCGTTGGTCAGACCGTAGGCCATGACGATGATGAAGGGCTTAGCCTTGCCCTCGGCCAGCAGGTTGTCCATGATGATGCCGGCACAGCCCTGACGGCCCCAGCTGGTCTCGTTCTCACCCCAGCCGTGCTGTAGGTAGAGCACGGGATAACGCTCCTGCTTGCCCTTGACCACCTTGCCGTACTGTGGCGGCAGATAGACCATGGCCGTCTGCATCCGCCCGGTGCTCTCCGACCAGAAGTCCACCTGCTGGATGCGTCCGTGGGCTACGTCCTTGCGCCAGGCGTAGAAGTCCTGGTCGTGGGCGGGAATCTCGATACCGCTCTCCCAACGGCAGGAGCCGAAGTAGTTGTGGGTGCCGGGGTCGTTGAACACGCCGCCGTCGATGGTCAGGTGGTAGTAGTGGAAGCCCTCGTCCATCGGGCCTTCGGTGGTGCCTGTCCACACGCCGTCCTTATCCTTGCGGAGCACGGTGCCGCCACGGCCGCCGAGGCCGAGACTGACGATGACCGACTTGGCATCGGGAGCCACCACGCGGAAGCGGGCATAGCCCTCGCTGTTCACCTGCGGATACTCCTGTCCGGGCTGGTTCATGGGGTTGGGGCGGAAGTCCTCCTTGGGCACGCGCTGGTCGAGCTCGGCGTTGAACTGCTTGATCACGCCGTAGGAGCGCTTGGGCTTATAGTTCTCGTCGAAGGGCAGCGGGTGGTTGTTAACGCCGAGCCACGAGTCGCGGTCGCCGAGGTTCCAGAAGGTGACGTTGTCAATCACGTCGCGGTGTTTCCGGAAGATACGGAATATCCGGTTGTACTGGTCTTCCTGCAGGGTGGCGATGTAGGGAGCCTGGGGCTTGTTCTCGCCACGCGAGAAGCGGAGCTGACCGCCCTGCTCGGTATTGGTGCGCAGGTCGAGCTCGGTGACGTGGATGTGCTTCACCAGCTGCTTGTACTTGCTGATGGCGGCGTCGATGTCCTCCTCGGAGGGGCCGTAGATGTTGTAGTGACCCTGCATGCCGATGCCGTGGATGGGCACGCCGGCATCCTGCATCTTCTTCACCATATTATATATACGGTCGCGCTTGCCGGGGTCGCACTCGTTGTAGTCATTATAGAACAGCAGGGCGTCGGGGTCGGCCTCGTGGGCAAACTCGAATGCCTTGGCGATGAACTCGTCGCCGCAGAGCTTGAACAGCTCGCTGTCGCGATAGGGATTGGCGGGACGGCCGGGCCATCCGAAGGCCTGGTCGGCGATGGCCTCGTTGACCACGTCCCAGCAGTAGACGATGTCCTTATAGCGGTTGACCACGGTGTGGATGTGGTCGCGCAGCCGCTGGTAGAACACCTCCTTCTTCACCGTGCGGCCCTTCTTGTCCTTGAGCATCCAGTCGGCAAACTGCGAGTGCCAGCAGAGGTTGTGGCCACGGAGCTTGATGCCGTTCTGACGGCAGAAGTCGGCTATCGAGTCGGCAGCGCCGAAGTTCCACACGCCCTCCTTGGGGTGCATGGGTCCCACCTTCATGTCGTTCTCGGCGGTGATGCTGTTGAACTCCTTCTTGATGAGCGCGATCTGGTCGGCGTTGCTGATGTTACGCTTGTTGACGGCCACGCCGATGGTGAAATAGTCTTTGTAGGCATCCTTCAGGCCGCCGGGTCCGTAGTCGGGCTGGCGCTGCCACTGTGCCATTGCTGCTGTGCTGCCCATCACGATGAGGAGGGCGCTGATAATAAGTTTCTTCATATTGTTATTATAAATAGATGCACATTAATTACCTTATATAAATGATGATGAGAATTCGTGTTGAGACAGAAACGTATAATTCATGAGAAATTCGTGTTCAATTTATGGTAATTCGTGTTTATACATATAACATATAATTATCATGAATTGAACACGAATTTTTCATGTAATATTTCCTTTTTTTAAGAAAGGCCCGGACTTTCCCAAGCCCGGGCCCCACAGAAAAACAATGTAAAGTTCTAAAATTGAACGCCAAGAGAGGCGGACAATATCTTATCTGCTCTCAGGCCAAAGCCTGAAGGGCTTCTTACTTCACAACGTACTTCTTACCATTCTTCACAACGATACCCTTATAGTCAGCACCTACGCGCTGGCCAGCGAGGTTGTAAGCGGCAGCAGAAGCATTGGCAGCCTTGCTGACACCCTGGATGGCAGAAGGATCGGTACCGAAGATGTACGGAGTAGTGCCTGCACCCTCCTTCACATAGAAGTTGTCAGAGCCTTCCATGTTGATGAGCGTCTCGGTGTTGTCCTCGAGCTTCCAGACGATGTCCTTGATGTAGTAGTCGCAAGCACCCTTGATCTCAGCCATGTTGAATGCGATAGACTTCATGCCGTCAGCCTCAGCAGGAATGGTCAGAGTCTTCTCAAAGTCCTGATATTCCTCAGTGAAATTGAAGCTGCCGATAGCATTCCAGTGCAGGTATGCACCCGGATCGCCGTGGAGCTGTGTGCCACTGGTAGCACCGGCAACAGAAGCCTTGTACTTGAACGAAACAACAGTCACCTCGCCAGCGGCCAGAGGACGGTTGGCAACGATGAAGAACTGGTTGTCCCAAGGCTGGCCTGTGCCACCCTCTTCCTCATTGATAGTTACAGTGCCGTCCTGATTGGTGGTGTCTGCCAGGTCGTCGCGCTCCTGCCCCTTCACGATTACCTCTGTCGGGTTGGGAACAACCTCGATGGGCTCCTTAACCTTGATTTCGTCACCTTCTACCTGGACGAACACAATCTGCATGCCTTCGGGGTCGATATAGATAGTCCATACACCAGCTGCGGGCAGCTTGATCTTGTAGTTAGAGCCAGGAACAAAGTTCATCCAGTCTTCCTCTGTGCCGTCAGGTGTGCGGTCGGGCTTGATGGTAGAACCGAGGAATGAGCCTCTGTGTCCGCGGATGGTAGAAATCTGGAGCTCGTTGACCCATGTGTCCTTCTTACCTACCTCACCAACGGTAGCAACCATCAGACCGTCGCCGGCATCGGCGAACTCAAGCGCATTGTCATAGTCATAGCTGATACCGGTCTCGGCATTAGAGGAAGCCACGAACCAGCCCTCGTCGAGCTGCATCATTGACAGGGAGATGTCGTCGAAGTAGAAGTCAACGGCATTCTTGTTCTGCGGGTTCAGGTTGAATGCGATAGACCAAGCGTCGGTAGCTGCATCGGGAACAGTCACAATACCCTCGTAGGTCTGCCACTCTGTGGTGAAGTTGATGTCGCCAATGGCCTGGTAGAATACATAGTCAGAGGGGTTCTGATGGTGGAACTGGGTGTTGGTAGTAGCAGCCTCAGAAGCCTTGTAGCGGAAGGAGAGCTTGAACTGAGCACCCACCTTGAACACCTTGGCGTTAGGAGCCTGGATCCAGAACTGGTTGTCCCAAGCAGAGGGGTCGCCCTCGGTGTCAGCCACCTGTCCATGAACTACGAACACATGGTTCGACTCATTGCCGGCCTCTGCCTCGATGGTTGCGGGGAACGGGTTCCAAGCACCATTGTCGTCCAGGTTGTGGCCCTTCTCTTTACCCCAGGCACATACCTTGAAGTTGTTCTCCTGGTCGTTGTAAGCCACTTCGCCCAATTCGCCCCATGGAGTCTCAGCGTCACCGTTGGTGAGCTGCTCGAGCCATACGACGGGACGATCCTCCTTAGCCTGCTCGTGGGTAATCTTCAGGTAGGCAATATCCCAGTCGCCTACGTAGTCACCGCACTGCATGAGGATGTTACCGTCTGAAGATGCTGCCTCGTAGGTGACAGTGCCCTCTACCCAGTCGGTAGTGATCGGGAACTGTCCGTAAGGAGTCTGTCCGAAGCCCAGCATAGAGACATTCTGTGCCACGGTACCCTTGACCTTGTAGTAGAGCGTGTAGGTAACGCCAATCTCGGCATTCACGCCGCCGATGGGGAAGAACTGACAGTCCCAAGAGGGGTCAGTAGCCTCCTCACTGTGGAAGTGGAGGCAACCGTCCTTGATGGAGAGGCGAGCTCTTGCTGACTCACTGCCACCCCAGCTAGCGAACTTCACCTCAGAGATGTCACTGTACTTAGAGAAGTCCATTTCTGCATCGACTACCTCTACAGCCTTTGCTCCCAGGAAACATGTCAAGAGAGCAACCAGAGTAAATAGTTTCTTCATAATCGAAAAAATTTAGTTAATAATAAAAGAAAAATAAGTAAAATATATTAATGTTGATTCATACATGGGTAATGCCCGGGCGGACTTGACGCCCGCCCTGGCATAGATGACTATTTTCCGCTAAGGGCGTCGCAGAAAGCCTTGTAGGTGGCGGTGCGCACCCAGTCCTTGGTCTTGGTGTCTACAGCCCAGAGGCCCACGGGGTCGGTGGTGTCGGCCAGGTTGCCCTTGCAGATACCTGCCTGCTTGTCGTGCGGAATCTTACTCATATAGGTCTTGATGACCTGTCCGTAGAAGTCGGCCAGCTGCTGACGCTGTGCGTCGGTGATGTTCTTGGCAGTCACGCTCACGCCGTCGGCACCCTGATACTTGATGTCGAAGTTGGACAGACGGATGAGCTTGCCCGTCGATGCCAAGTTGTCGAGCAGGGTGTTCAGCGAGGCCACGGTCTTGGCCTGTGTCTCGGCATTCTCGCTATAGGTGAGGTTCAGCTTGGCATTGATACCGTCGATCTTGGCACCTTTGGCATCCCAGACACCGATCCAGTACTTCAGGCTCTCGAAGGTCTTCTGGTCCTCAAGGCCCGTCTCGCTGATGAAGAAGCGCAGGTCGGCAGGATTGCCACCATGACGCTCAAAGGCCCCACTGGCCACGCGAGATACGGCGGGCGCATAGTTCTCGCTGCCGAAGATGTCCTGCCAGAAGATTTTCTCGGTGGAGTGCTTCAGGTCGTACATGCCATTCTCAAGCTCAGCTTTCGTGTCGATAGGCTCGTCGATGAGGTCGAAGGAGGTGATGCGGCCCTCGTTGATCTTCATCAGACCGTCGCACCAGGCATTGAGGGCGTAGTTGATGGTGTCGTTCAGCTCCTGGGCGGTCTGCGGACGGTGGTTGTCGGGATAGTAGCCCACCTCCACCTTTTGGATATAGATGACACCCGTGCGGGAGTTGTCTATCTGGAGGTAACCCTCAGTGGCGTCGGGGGCACTCTGAGCCTCAACGACGACCTTGGTCCACTTGCCGGCCTTGAAGGTCCATTTGCCGTTAGGACCTGTACCCTTGACGGGATTGCCGGAGAAGTTCACGTCGAACGAGGCATCCTTCTCCGACATGGCCCAGAAGGTGGTGGTATAGGTGGCCTTGGGGTCAACCTCAAAGCCATCGATAATACGCACGTGGGTAGGCTTCAGTCCGGCGGCCAATTTCAGCACGTTCTGACCGTCGTACTTGACAATCTCGGCAGCGGTCGATCCGTCTTCCGAACCGAATTTGCCCACTGCAAGCTCATTGAAGTTGACCGACTTTCCCTCCACATAGTCTACCACAATCTCGATGGGAGCGGTGAGCGTGCTGAGCCACTCGTCGGCCTGATTGGCATTGGCCACGATAGGGCTGCCGTAGACCTCATAGCCAATATCCTGGACATGGGCCAGCAGGTCGCTCATATCGAGGAAGTTCATCACGCCCTTGGCATTGACGATGGTGCCCGACATCAGTGAGGTGCCGAAAGCCACATTGTCGAAGTTGGTGACAGCAGCGGCGTGGGCCAGCTCCTGCTTGTTGAACTCCGACACCTGGAGCTGGGCACCGAGCGACAGGTTGGCGTAAGCGTCGCGGTTGATGTACGACTTGACGGGAGCCAGGTCGTTGTAAGGTGCCACGACGGTCGGATCGGGCTGTGCCGTGAAGTCGTCGGTCACGTTATAGTCGGCACAAGAGGAAATGCACAAAGTACAATGCACAATGCACAATGCAAATCCTGTCTTTTTTATATTCATCTTTATCATAATTCTTAAATCTTAATTGTCAAACCATCTTATTTCGCACAGATTTATTATCGCACAGATTTTATTGTCACACAGATCTCACAGATCTCACAGATTTCGGCGGCCTTGCCGCCATTGACCCCACAACTGATTGCTGCATAGCAGCAAAGATCTGTGAGATCCGTGAGATCTGTGTGAGACAAAATCCGTGAGATCCGTGAGATCAATGGCGGCAAAGCCGCAGAAATCTGTGAGATCCGTGAGATCTGTGTGACATTAAAAAATCCGTATGACATAACTCTTCAATTCTTTAGGTATTTTGTTGAGAAGAACACCTTCTGGTTCGACTCGCGGGTCTGGATGACCAGCGTATCGGCAGTGGACACCTGGATGTCACTCTTGTCGAACTTGACTTCGTAAGCCAGACGGAGGATGTCGCGCTCGTCGGCCTTGCCTTCACCCTGCCACTGGAAGTCCTTGTACTCAGGTCGGCCACTACCCTTCTCGATGAACTCGCCGGAGCCGGAGGCCGTCACGTCGGCATCGTCGGTAGAGATGGAGCACTGGTTGCCGTTGAACGTCAGGATGAGGTTGCAGGACACCGAAGCTCCCGAGGTCTTGAACGATACGGGGAAGATGGCCTGCGTCATGTTCTTGGTGGTGATGCCGCAGATTTCGTCGTTCTGGTTGACGGGGTTCTCCTTGTAGTGCTCCAGGTCGGAGTTGTACATCGACACGTCCTTACGGACAACCTGCGTGGTCTTGCCCTTCTCCGTCACATTGTCAACACCGCGACGGATATACTTACCCTGCCAGGGGTTCATGTACTTTACCAGGTAGAGCACATAGTCCTTGGCCAGCACGTCCCAGTCCTCGGTATTGGTGCGCGAGGGCGAGAGGCCCTCACGGGGCGTACCGGTAAGGATCTTGTCGATGCCGCGGACACCCGTCATCACGAGGGGTATGACGTAGGTGTTCTGGGCTGCCTTCTCGTCGTTGAAGAAGGCATCGGTGAACTGCACCTCCACGTAGCCGCGGGCGTCGCCATTGTAGGGGATGGAGTTCGACGCCAGCTGGTAGTAGGACGTGGGCAGTGGCCTGACGGGCTCGGCGGCGTTGCCACCCTCATCGGTGAAATAGAGGTTGTTGCAGAGCGACTCGTCGACGGCAATGTCTGCCACGGCATCACGCCCGCCGTAGGCCCCACCCATGGTGGCCCATATCCGGCACTTGTGGGCGTTGTCGAGCGTGTTGTCATAGATATCATTGCCGAGCACGAGGGTACGTACCGGGTTCTGGTAGGCGAAGTAGGCTGTGGTGCCTCCTTCAAAGTCAGGGAACTCTCTGTTGGAATTATAGCAGGATGCCAACGTGAGAGTGAAAGCCCCCAAGACTGCTCCGTATAGATGTTTATTCAGTATCATAATTCTAAACTTTAAACTTTACATTATTCATTTTATTGCCAGCCCTTGTTCTGCTTAAGGTTGCTCCACTTGAGCAATTCAGCCTTGGGAATGGGGCCGTACCACTGATAAGAGCTGTCGTACCTGCGCTCCTCCACGTCCATATAATGATAGGTGAGGACGCCGGTCTCTTCGTTGCGGTCGATCTTCACGCCCTTCACGGTCTCGTTGAGCGGCATCTGCCAGCGGCGCAGGTCCCAGAAGCGCTTGTTCTCGAAGCAGAGCTCCAGGCGGCGCTCGTTGCGGATGAGGTTGGTCATCTTGGCCTGATCGCCGGCGCATTCCTCGAGATAGGAGTCGCCCTCGGGCAGCTCACGGCCGTACTCGTCGGTGCCCAGACCGGCACGCTTGCGGATGGCCTTGATCACGTCGTAGGCCGTGAAGCCTGCTCCTGCCTGATCGACCTTGGGACCCCAGGCATCATTGGCAGCCTCTGCGTAGGCCAGGAACATCTCCGTGTAGCGGATGCGCGGATAGATGTGCTGCTGCTCGATGAGCGAGCTCGACAGCGGGCTGACATCGTCGCGGAGCAGCTTCTGCAGGTAGTAGCCCGTACGGGTAGAGGTGCCGATGCTGTTCAGGTTGTCGTCGGTCTCGTTATTCTCGTTAGGATAGGTACCTGTGATGATGGTGGTCTTGCGGAACGTCATGCCGTTGTAGATCACGTCATCTGACAGACGCGGGTCACGGTTGGCATAGGGGTTCTGCGGGTCGTAGCCGCTGTTGGCATCGGTGATAGGCCGTCCGCTGCGCATGGGGAAGGCGTCTACCAGGTTCTGCGAAGGATTGGTGCGTCCCTGGCCGTAGAGCGTCGGGGGATAGTTCTCACGCTCCTGGTCGGCATTCTTGTGACGGTCCTCACGCCAGAGAATCTCGGGCATCTCGGCAGCGGCGGGGTCGAGCTTGGTCTTGTTCTTGTACCAGACGTTGCCCGTGGGGTCGAAGCCGTCCATGCCACCGATGCGCTTGAGCACGTTGGCACAGAGCGTGGCAGCCTCGGCAGAGGTGACACCGCTCTGGTCGCGGAAGGCGGGACTGGCAGCTAAGAGGGCTGCCTGTGCCTTGATGGCCTCGGCAATCTTGGCCGACATCAGGTTTCGGGCCTTCGTGCCGAACACGAGGTTGAAGCCGGAGTACTCGGCACCCAGGGCGCGGTACTTCTCGGGAATGGCATTGTTGTCGAAGATGTCCTCATAGTGGTCGGGCAGCAACAGCATGGCCGAGTCGCAGTCGGCGAATATCTGCTTCATGCAGTCGGCAAAGGTGGCACGCGGCTGGTTGAAGTCGGAGCTACCGTCCTCGGGGGTGAGCAGCAGGGGCACACCGTAGAGCACTCCATCGTCGCCATAGCCGCCGTGGGCCATCAGCAGATAGTAGTAGAACAGGGCACGCAGTCCGAAGGCCTCGCCCTTGAGGCGGTCAACGAACATCTGCTGCTTGGAGGCGGCACTGGGGGCCCACTTCACCCGCTCCACCTTGGAGAGGAAGAGGTTGACGTACTGAATGCCGTCCTTACAGTTGTCCCACTGCGACATGGGGTTGTAGTCGGAGGCCCAGGTACCGGTTGCCATATTCAGATAGGCACTGCTCGTCACATTGGTCACGGCATCGTCGGTAGCAATATCGGTCTGGGTGGTCGTGATGTATGGCAGACGGTCGTAGCCATAGATGAGCAGACCGTGCGCATACTTCGACTCCTCGTACATGGCATCCTCTGTACGGTTGTTCTCATCCGCAGGATTGAACATGTCGTCGCAGGACGCACAGAGGGCACAGAGAAGACTGAGGGCACAGAGGCTGCGCAATGATTTATAGATCTTGGTAATCATAATTCTCAATTCTTAATTCTCAATTCTTAATTCTTTAAAGCGTTACCTTTACACCGAGATTATAGAAACGGGTCTGGGGAGCATAGCCCACGCTGGTCTCCATCAGCTTGCGCTCCTTGGCGAAGGTGAGCAGGTCGTTGCCGTTCACGTAGACAGCGAGCTCCTTCACCCACTTGCCCTGGAACAGGTCCTTGGGGAAGTCGTAGGTCAGCTGCACCTTGCGCAGGTTGAAGCGGTTGGTGCTGTAGAGCCAGAAGGTGGAGGCGGCGGCATTGTTGGCGTGGCTCAGCGTTGTCAGTCGCGGATGAGTGGCGGTGGCTGCCGTCTCGGGTGTCCAGCGGCCACGGGCGTTGACGGAGTACTTCGCGTCGCCGCTCATATAGTAATAGCTACCGTTCTTCAGCCCCTTGGCACCGAACTGTCCGTTGCCGAGTACGAAGAGTGTGAAGTTCTTGTACTTCAGCGTGAGGTTCACACCGAGGGTGAACGGCGCACCGTACAGTCCTGACTTGCCAATCTCCACCTGGTCCTTGCTGTCGAGACGGCCGTCGCCGTTGACATCCTCATACTTCAGGTCGCCGGGCTGGATGGCACCGCCGATGGCTGCGGTGGGCATGCCGCTCTTCAGGGCATACTTAGTAGTGCCGTCAGCCGTGGTGGTGATGTCGAAGTCGCTGGCTTCATAGAAGCCCAGGCACTTGTAGCCCCAGATGGCATCGAGGGGACGCCCCTCGCGGTGCTGGTAGTCATACTCTACGAGCTCGTCGTACTTTTTGTTCTTGGTGGTGAGCCAGGTACCGACCACGCCGAGGGTGGTATGCACCTTGCCGATCTGCTTCTGGAAGGTGACGCTCAGGTCGAGGCCCTTACGGTTCTGGATGTTGTTGTTGATGGCAGGCTTGAACGAGCTGCCGGAGAGTCCTCCCTGCAGGTGCGAGGGGAACACGGTGGGGTTCTGCACGATGAAGCCGTCCATATCGGTATTGAAGAACGTCAGCTCGGCCGAGATCAGCTTCTTGAAGATGGATGCGCGCAGGCTGACCGACCACTCCTTACGGTGGATGAAGTCGAGCGAGGGGTTGCTACCTGCCGTGGAGAACGTGCGGTCGGTGCTGACACCCTCGTTCCAGGAGAAGCCGCTGCCGGCTGTCGACCACAGGGCATCGTAGATATAATAGTACTTGGGATTCGAGTCGCCCATGTAGACATCGATGTCCTCGTTCAGGTTGCTGTACGACGCACTGATGAGCAGGTCGTCGACGAAGCTGTCCTTCATGAAATTCTCCCTTGCCAGGTTCCAGCCGATGGTGAACGAGGGAGAGAAAGCCCCGCGGTGCCCCTTGGGCAGACGGGCTGAGTGTACGGCTGCCACCGATACATCGGCAAAGTAGCGGCCCATGTAGTCGTAGCCGGCCTGCAGTCCCAGGTTGGCGTTGGCGTAGCGGTGATAGGTGCCGCTGGCCGTGGTGGTGAACATATTGGCGAGCAGCATACCCGTCACGTGGTGCTTGCCGCCGAAGGTGTGGTCGTAGTCGAAGTGGCCGTTCCAGGTGATGGTCTGGCGGTACTTCGTGTCAGACATGGCCATGTGTCCGGTTACAATCTCATCGTTCTGCTGTGTCAGGCCTACAATCACGTCCTGCGAGTTGTAGTTACTCCAGGTGGGGATGAACACGGCGTACTTGTTGTCGTACGACAGGCTGTAGTTGGCAGCGTAGTCGATGGAGAACAGCGTACGGAAGGAGAGTCCCTTGACGAACTTGCTCATGTCGTAGATGATGCCGGCATCGAACTGGAACTGACGGCTGACGGCCTTCGTCTTACCCCCGAAGTAGGTGTCGGCGATGGCATTGGTCTGAGTGGCCTTCGTACCACCGGGGAAATACTTGCCGTCGAGCAGGTTGAGCGACTTGCCCAGGATGGCCAGGGCCTTGCTGGCGTTGGGGTCGACCATGTCGATGGGAATCAGCGGGGCTGCATTCTCGGGGAAGTTGGGACGCATCGTAGCGGCCTCCCCCCAGAAGTCGCCCTTGTTCCGATTGGCATTATAGAAGGTGGCACTGGCATTGGCCCAGCCCTTGATGACCTTGTTGATGACGATGTCCACATTACCGCGAACGCTGAAACGGTCGGTGTAGTTGTCCTTGGCAGGGCCGAAGTTGATCAGGTCTTCATTGCGGTAGTAGTTGATGTTCGTATAGAAGTGGGCACGCTGGCCGCCACCCTGTATCTCGAGTGTACCCTCCGAACGGTTGTATGCCTTACGCACATACTCGTCGGAGTAGTAGTTCACGTTGGGGTAACGGTAGGGATTCACTCCTGAGGCGTGGTTGTAGATATTCTGCTGAGAATACTTCTCAGGAATGGCGAGACCATCGTTCATCAGTGCCTCACGGTAGAGTGTCATATACTCGGCAGAGCCAAGATACTCGGGGAACTCCTTGGCCACGTGCCAGCCGGTATTGGCGTTGGCCTTGATCTGCAGACCGTCGACCGTGCCGCGCTTGGTGGTGATCAGGATGGCTCCCTTGGCACCCTTGGCACCGTAGAGCACTACGGCCTGTGCGCCCTTGAGGAAGGTGATCTGCTCAATCTCGGACGGCAGTACGTTGTTCGACGGACGCTTCACGCCGTCGATGATGACGAGCGGCAGGTTGTCGTTGTCGTTGGTGTCCAGACGGTCGTTGTCCATACCCCAAAGGTTGCTGCCGGTCCAACCGCCGACGAGTGCGTACATATCCTCCAGGCTACCCATCGTGTAGTCCTTCTTCTGCAGCTCTTCCATATCGACGTATGAGATACCTCCGAGCAGATGGTCGGCATCCTTGTCGCGGAAGGCAACATGTACCTTCTTCTTCACCACGGTAGAGTCGGCATCGCTGGCCGCTTCGTCCGTATCCTGGGCAATGGCCGTCAGCGGCGACGCTGCAAACATGGCAAAGAGCAATATGTTTGTTTTCATTCTATTCATAATCGTATATATTATAGCGGTAGCAAATTATTCACTTTTCACTATTCACTTTTCCTTTTCCTACCATCCCGGGTTCTGGGGGAATCCTTCATACAGATAGATGTCCTTGTCGGGAAGCGGGAACCAGTAGTGCTTCGACTCCAGGCGACGGGTGATGAGCTCCTGCTTGTGGAAGTTACCAATCTTGGCATCCTTCGGGTCGTGGCTCTTGTACCAGTCGGCCGTCTCCAGACGCTCGAACTCATGGGAGTACTTCACCGTGTAGGGAGGCTCGGTCAGCAGGAGCCAGCGCTGCAGGTCGCACCAGCGGAAGCCCTCGAAGGAGAGCTCTACGGCACGCTCGCGGCGCACCTCGTCGATGAAGTGCTCACGGGTGTCGCGCAGGTTGGCGGGCACATGTTCCATGGGGTAGTCGCTCGAGTTGACACGGTCGCGCAGCTTGTTGATGGCATCGACAGCCGACAGCGACGTGCAGTAGATGGGCCTTGTGTTCAGTTCTGCCGGACTGGTAGCGATGGCTGCCTGTGCCTCGGCATACATCAGGTAGATGTCGGCCAGGCGCATATAGGGCAGGTAGCTCTGGAAGGCGTAGTCCCAGTCGTACCAGCGGTCGCCCTCGTTGCACTGGTGGGGAATCAGCTTCTGGATGAAGTAGCCCGTGCTGCTGGCATTATCCACGGCACGCATGGCACCGCCGGTGAACAGGTCGCAGTATTCGAGCTTCTTCTGGTCGGCCGACAGTCCGTCGGTGCTGAGCACATAGTGGAAGCCGTCGAAGATGAAGTCGTGGTAGAAACGGGGGTCGCGGTTCTGATAGGGATGCTCGGGGTCCCAGCCCGACTCGGGGTTGAGCACATACTCACCATTCCTGACCAGGTAGATGGGCTGGCCGTTGGCCATGCCGTACTGGTCGACGAGGTTGGCCGTGGGGTGGTGGATGATGTTGTCGTGAGCCACCAGACCGGCCACCTTCGGACCGAAGATCTTGGCGCAGTTCCAGTTGGCCGAGTTGGCACCGGGATAGACACCGCGCATGATGGCCTCGGGATTACCTGGCATATTCCAGCTCTGCTTCACGGTATAGAAGATGTCGGAGTAGTTGGTCTCGGCATTCTCGTCGCGCTCATGGTCGTAGATGTTGGAATACTTGAACTCGGCCAGCTTGTAGCTCACCTGTCCGCGGTTGACCATGTCGAGGGCACGACCGAAGGTCTCGGCGGCCTTGCGGCAGTACTCTGTGTCGTAGTCGTAGGTCTTGCCGTTGCTGCTGGCTCCCAAGAGCTGGGCGGCACCGCCGTTCTTGGTCTTCTCAAACTCCTTCATCAGGGGAGAACCGGCCCAGAGGTACACCTTGCCCAGGTAGCAGAGGGCGGTGAACTTGTTGACGCGGATGTCGTTCTTGCCAGAGGTCTGCATACCGGCCAGCGTCTCGTCCCAGTTCAGGGGCAGCAGGTCGTAGGCACGCTCGAAGTCCTCGGCACAGCGGTCGGCACACTCCTGGAACGACAGGCGTGGCAGCTCAGGAATCTGAGAGGCCTCGAAAGCCTGGTCGATATAGGGCAGTCCGCCGAAGTAGCACATCAGCTCGAAGTGCCACCAGGCACGGAAGAAGTACATCTGTCCGAGCAGCAGGTCGCGCTCCTCGTCGGTGCCCACGAGCGACTTGATGTTGGCGATACCCATGTTACACTTACGGATGCAATACCATGAGTTGCGCCACAGCGAGCTGCGGTCGCCGTTGAGCCAGCACTGCGAGTTGGTGTACCAGTTACGGTAGTTGCCAAGGTCCACCTGGTGGTCCATGTGTGCATAGCCCTCAGGATTGTGTACAGCATCGTCGCCGAAGTTCCATGCAGTACAGTAGTTGACCTTCTGCTTGTCGGGAATCAGACTGTAGATTTCCTCGATATATCCCTGGAAGTTGCGGAAGTTCTTGAATGCCTCATCCTCCTGGACGATAGCCTCCTTCTCCTTCTCGAGCCAGTCGGTGCAGGCGGTGAAGGAAGCACCGCCAGCCATCAGGAGCAGCGATCCGCACAACAGGTTTTTGATGTAATTATTATATTTCATAACGTTCAATGTTCTATCTTCAATGTTCAATCTTCAATCTTTAAATGTAAAGCTTGATTCCGAAGTTATAGCGTCTCACGGTAGGATAGGCACCGCCGCCGCCACTGAATCCGTAGTTACTCTCACGGTCGTCGGGCATCTTGGTGATCAGGAAGAGGTTGTTGCCGTTCACGTAGAGCTTCAGGCTTGAGAAGCCAATCTTCTTGATCCAGCCCTTCGTCCAGGTGTAGGCCACCTCCACGTTCTTCAGACGGAAATAGGAACCGTCGTAGAGGAACTGTGTACCGTTGTTGTAGCTCACCTGAGTGGTGAAACGCGGAACGACCACCTCGCCGTCGCCGACTGCGGGATTCCACCAGGCACCGTTGTCGTAGACGGTGAGCAGCTTATTATTAAAAGAGGTGAGGCCCACGTCACGGGTGACGCCTGTCACGCCGTAGAGCTGTGCGAACATGCTCCAACCCTTATACTCCCAGCCGATGGTGGCATTGTAGGTGTGTTCGGGAGTGCCGGTGTAGCCGTAGGGGGCCTGGTCGTTGGTCTCGTCGACGATACCGTCGCCGTTGAAGTCCACGATATAGTGGTCGCCGATGAGCACCTGACTGTCGTCCTTCTCACGGGCAGGCACACTGTATAGCTCGTCGTAGGTCTTGATGAAGCCGTTGTCGATGAAGCTGGAGTACTGTCCCTGGCTGTAGCCCTCAGCCTTGCGGTAGGCGGGAATCAGCTTGGGGTCGTCCTTCTCGATAATCTCGTTGTGGGCATAGGTGTAGTTGGCATTGGCCCAGAAGCGCATGCCGTTGTTGAGCACCTTGTTGAAGCGCAGCTCCACCTCGAAACCGTAGTTCTTCATCTTACCCTTGTTGATATCCGGCGTGGTCTTGGCACCGAAGTAGGAGGGCACCGAGCGGTTGGCACCGGAAATGAAGATGTCCGAACGGTCGTCGCGGAACCAGTCGAAGCTACCGGCGAACATACCGCCGAGGAAGGCGTAGTCGACACCGATATCCTTCTTCGTCACCGTGGCCCAGCGCAGGTCGGGGTTGGCAATCGTCTTTTCATAATAAGAGGTATAAGGGCTGGCCGAACCGTCGATGGCCATCGGGAAGTTCTGCTGCTGGTTGTTGGCGGTCACGATGGCCCAGTCGGTCAGGTATGCCCAGCGGGCACCGGCGTTGTCGTCACCAATCTGACCGTAGGAGCCTCGGATCTTGAGCATGTCGATGATCTTCTTCTCCTTCAGGTACTTCATGAACGGCTCGTCGGAGATCATCCAGCCCAGGGCACCCGAGGCGAAGAAGGCGAAACGGTTGTCGGGAGAGAACTTCTGCGAACCGTTGTAGGCACCGTTGACCTCGGCGAAATAGCGGGTGTTGTAGTCGTAGGTGGCACGGAACACCCAGTCCTCGCGGCGGTTCTCCAGGTCGGCATTGCCGGCATTGATACGGCGCTTCCAGTTACCCATGGCGGTCACGTTGTGCTTGCCGAACTCCCGGCCCCAGAAAAGCTGGAGTGACATCTCGGTAGCACGGCTGGTGTAGCTCACGTTACCGGCCTCGGTAGTCCAGTCGCGGCTCTCATAGAAGTCGAAGCCCGTCTTGGCATCGATGGATACCTCGCGCAGGATCTGTCCGTCCTCGGGCAGCATGTAGGCATTCTTCACTTGGTGGAGGTCGGAGATACCACGCGTACCCTCGTTGAACTGGTTATCCCAGGAGATAGTACCGCGAGCCACAAGGCCCTTGGTGACGAAGCCGAGGTCCTGCTCCAGGGCGAAGTCGGTGAACACACGGGTGATGGTGCTCATCTCATAGCCCGACGTGGCAACGCTGCGGGGAGAGTTCTCGATATTGGACACCAGCGGGTAGTAACCCCATGAACCGTCGCTGAACTGCACGGGGAAGAGGTTGGGCGCCATGCCGTAGGCACCGGCCCACTTCTGCTGCTGGAAGAACTCACCCGAGTTGCCATAGTAGTAGCGCGGCGTCTTCTGCTGGGCATTCGAGCCAGCCAGGTTCACCTTGAACTGGGTGGTCTTGGTAATCTGGAAGTCCAGGTTCGAACGAACGTTCAGACGGTTATAGGTGTAACCGCCCTCGTAGCCCTGATGGTTGTCCCACACCTTGGTCATGTCGCCCTCGTTCTGGAAGTCGAAGGCCACGAAGTACTTCACGAACTTCGTACCGCCGGAGAAGTTGATATTCGTATTATAAGATAAGGTGAACTGCTTGAACATCTCTTCCTGCCAGTCGATGTTGGGATAGCGCTCTGCCTGGCTGTAGTCGCCCAGGTAGTTGCCGGCAGCATCGTAGTTGGGCTTCACGGTATAGTCCTGGTTGCGGAAATTGTTGATGAACGTCTGCGGACGATAGTATGCCCACGAGGCAGCACCGCCCAGGGCCAGCTCGTGTTCAATGGCCTGGTTGCGAAGCATATAGCCGTCGTAGGAGTCGTACTTGCGCGGCAGCTTCGACACGGCCTTCAGCGTGGCGTTGAAGCCCACGTCGATGCGGGCCTTGCCCTCCACACCACGCTTGGTGGTGATCAGGATCACGCCGTTGGCACCCTCCACGCCGTAGACGGCTGTGGCAGAGGCGTCCTTCAGCACCGACACCGTGGCCACTGAGGTGACGTCGACCGACTTGATCTCACGCTTCACACCGTCCACGAGGATCAGCGGCTGGGCATCCTGGTTCCAGGCAGCTGCGCCACGGATATAGATGCGCGGGTCTTCCTCACCAGGCTGACCTGTAGAGGCGATGGTAGCGATACCGGGCAGGTTACCAGTGAGTGCTGCACTCACACTGCCGATACCGGCGGCGCGCTCCAGCACCTCACCCGTGGTCTGCGTGATGGCGCCCACCACAGAGGCCTTCTTCTGCTGGCCGTAACCCACTACGACGACTTCCTCCAGCTGAGTGTCGTCCTGTAGCGTCACTTTGAAGGTGCGCTGCTTGCCCACCTTCAATTCCTTGGTATCCATACCTACGTAGCTGATGACCAAGACCGTCTGCTCAGAAGGAACTTTCAGCTGGAAATTACCGTCAAAGTCCGTGATGGTACCCTGACTGGTATTTCCCTTCACAAGAACCGATGCTCCGATGAGTGGCTCACCTGCACCGTCCGTGACCGTACCACTCACCTGGATGCCGCCGCCCTGCGCCAGCGCCACAGCCAGCGGGAGCATCAGCATCAACAATGTTGGCACAGCCCGTTTCAAGAGATTCGTTAGCTGTTTCATCTTGTCTGATTTTGATTCATATTTGTTATTATTGGTTATACACATATTTATATATTATTCGACTTTACATCGTTGTTGTTCGCTAATGAAAGGGCGGCCTTCTCATGGTACGCCTGACCTACGAAGGCCGCCCGTCTAATCCCATGGTTGATTAAATACTAAGGCATAAAAAAACTAACTACTAACTATATAAAACTAACCTAAAAAACTGTTTCAATATCTTAACGGTTGCAAAGTTACGCACATTATCTATAAAAGGCGTTACATTGCGTAACGCGATTTTTGCTTTCTGTAACAAAGCAAAGACAGAAAACCAGGGGAAAGAATATTGATAACAGCAGGAAAAAACGGCAAGAAAGTCGCCAAACAAGGCAAAAAGTTCCCAAAAAATAACAAAAACTTTATTTTGTGTAACTTTTCCTTGGCCATATCACCATTTTAAGGTATCTTTGCAACGAAATTTACAAAGATAATAACTAAAACAATGATACGTAAGGTTCTACTAACACTACTCTTACCTTGTATGCTGGCCCATGCCCAGACGGGCAAGCTCTTCGATGCCGACAAGCAGCTATCCAGCAGCTTCACCAGTCAGGTGTACCTCGACCGCGACGGATTCATCTGGGTGGCCACCCGCAACGGCATCAACTGGTACGACGGCTACCAGTTCCACACCGTCAAGAAAGAGAAAGACCCGGAGATGGCCAGCAACTACGTCAACTGTATCACGCAGGACCAGAACGGCCTGTTCTACATAGGCATGTACGGTGCCCTGCAGACCTACGACGGCTCCCATTTTAATAATGTGGAGGTGAAAGACCTGGAGGGGCGCGTAGTGCCCTGCTACGTCACCTGCTTCCTGAACCGCGCCAACGGCGAGATCCTGGCAGGCACCTCCGGCCACGGACTGGTCAAGGTCATCGACAAGAGCCACGCCCAGCAGCTGAACGGGGCCCTGAGGGACATACACACCGTCAACGACCTGGCCGAAGACCGCCAGGGGCACCTCTGGATAGCCACCCGCAACCTGGGTCTCTACGAATACGACGGCAAGAAGGCCACCCGATACTTCACCTCGGAGGACGAGCGCAACACGCTGCTCCGCCTCTGCCTCGACAACGAGGGCAACATCTACGTGGGCACCACCAACCGGGGCGTCTTCGTACGCTCGGCTAAGGGCGGCGACTTCCGCCACCTCGACGTCACCGGCCAGAAGCACATCTCTGCCTTCTACTGCTGCCGCGACGGAAGGCTCATGATTGGCTACGACGGAGAGGGAACGGCCGTCTACCAGCCGCAGACGGGACAGATTGTCGACAACCCCTACTTCATCCCTGAGGTGGACCTCTCCAAGAGCAAGGTCTACTCCATCCAGGAGGATGTAGGGGGCAACGTCTGGCTGGGACTGCTTCAGAAGGGCATCTACATGCAGCCCAAGAAGACTGGCGGCTTCGAGTATATGGGCTATAAGCTGGGCACGAAGAACATCATCGGCCAGGCCTGCGTGGTGAGCACACTCATCGACAGCCGCGGACGCTGCTGGGTGGGCACCGACAAGGACGGACTCTACTGCCTGGACCCCAACCAGAGGCTGGTAAGGCACTACAAGGAGAATTTCCCCGCCACGGCAATGAGCATCGGCGAGGACGCGAGCGGACGAATCTGGGTGGGCAGCTACGGCGAGGGCTTCGGATATATCGACCCCGAGGGCCGCGCCTACCGTCAGTATCCTGCCTATCCGAAAGCCAGCGGCTTCGCCATCGCCGGCAGCAAGAACGGCGAGGTGTGGATAGCCACCATGGGCCAGGGACTGCTGCGCATCAACCCGGCCACCAACCAGCTCAAGGCCTATAAGATGACAGCGAAGGCCACCAGCGACCCCAAGGAGAACTCCATCGTCAACGACTACATCTCCAAGATGTCACTCTCCCCCGACGACCGCCGCGTCTACTGCGCCACCACCCTGGGCCTCTGCTGCTTCGACATCGAGAAGGACAGCTGGACCACCACCTTCGGCCGCAACTGTCTGAACTACGGCACCCCCTGCCGCGTAGTAAAGGAATACGGCGGACGGCTGTGGATAGGCACCAACGACGGACTGCTCTGCTACGACATGCTCAAGAAGACCCTGGAGTCGGTCACCTCCGAGAAAGGACTGGCCGACAACGGCGTGGCCTCCATCGAGCAGGACAAGCAGGGCCGCCTCTGGATAGGCACCGACCACGGACTCTGCTGCCACGACCCCAAGACGGGACTCACCAAGAGCTACTTCGTGGACAACGGACTGCAGTCGAACGAGTTCTCCGACGGTGCCTCCTGGAGCGTCGACCGCGGCGACCATGCCGTCATCGTCATGGGAGGCGTGGGAGGCATCACTTGGTTCGACCCCGAGGCGGTGGAGCAGGCAAAATGGGAGGCCAGCGTCAAGATTGTATCGTTCCTGGTCAACAACGAGGCCATCAGCCGGGGCTCACGCTCGGGCAGCTATGAGATATGCGACACCACCGTGTTCGCCTCCGACCGCTTCGAGCTGGAGAACAGCGACAACACCTTCGCCATACAGTTCTCCACGCTCACCTTCGACAATCCCGACCACATCACCTATTATTATAGCATCAACGGCGAAGCCTACTCACGGCTGCAGAAGGGTTCCAACGAACTAACCATCACCCACCTGCCGCCAGGCACCTACCGCTTCCGCGTCAAGGCAGAGCGCAACGGACAGGAGACACCCGAGAGGGCCTTCACTGTCATCGTACACGCACCGTGGTACCGCTCGCCGTGGGCCTACACCCTCTACATCGTGGCACTGGCACTGGCCATCCAGTACTATTTCCGCAACCGCCAGCAGAAGGAGAAAGCACGCCTGAAGCTACAGGAGCATATCCACGCCGAGGAGATGGGCGAGGCCAAGCTGCGCTTCTTCATGAACATCAGCCACGAGATACGCACGCCCATGACGCTCATCATCACTCCCCTACTCTCGCTCATCAAGCAGGACGACAACCCACAGCGGCGCAGCGTCTACGAGACCATCAAGCGCAATGCCGAGCGCATCCTCAATCTCATCAACCAGATGATGGACCTGCGCAAGATCGACAAGGGCATGATGCAGATGCACATGCAGGAAACTGACCTCGTAGCCTTCGTGGAGGACATCCACACGCTCTTCGAGCACCAGGCAGGCAGCAAGCAGATCGTCCTCACCTACGAGCACGATGCCGACACGCTGCCCGTGTGGATCGACCGCCGCAACTTCGACAAAGTGATTGTCAACATCCTATCCAACGCCTTCAAGTTCACACCCGCAGGCGGGAAAATCGACATACGCCTCACCCACGACACCCAGAGCGCACACATCGCCATCAGCGACAGCGGCGAGAAGATACCCGAAGACAAGCTCGACAAGATCTTCGAGCGCTTCTACCAGACAGAGACGAAGCCCAACGACCGTAACGTGGGCACTGGCATCGGCCTCGACCTGACGCGCTCGCTGGTGGAGCTGCACTACGGCGACATCAAGGCCCGCAACCTGGAACAGGGCTGCGAGTTCATCGTCAGCATACCCCTCGGCAACGCACACCTGAAACCCGAGGAGATGATTACCGAGCAGGAAGAGACGCCCGCCGAGACCATCGAATTCGAAGAGCCTGCAGAAGAGCTGATGCCCGAACTCCTGACGGAGAGGCAAGGCCAACGCCCGCAAGTTGTCATCGCCGAGGACGACGACGAGATACGCACCTACCTGGAACAGGAACTCTCAGGCGACTATGACGTGCGCTCGACAGTCAACGGCCGCGAGGCCCTGGCCGAGGTGTACCGCCGCCTGCCCGACGTGGTCATCAGCGACGTCATGATGCCCGAGATGGACGGCAACGCCCTCTGCACCCAGCTGAAGACCAATCCGCAGACTAACCACATACCCGTCATCCTGCTCACGGCCAAGAACCGCGACGAGGACAAGCTGGAAGGACTGGAGACCGGTGCCGACGCCTATATCGTGAAGCCCTTCAACATGGAAATTCTGCGCCGCACCATCATCAACCAGGTCAACGCCCGCCATCTGCTGCGGCAGAAGTTCGGAAAGACCGAAAGGCTGGAGCAGCAGGTGGACGACGTGAAGATGAAGTCGCCCGACGAGAAGCTCCTCGAGCGCATGATGGCCACCATCAACAAGCACCTGAACAACTCCGACCTAAGCGTCGACATGATTGCCGAGGAGGTGGGCATCAGCCGCGTACACCTGCACCGCAAGATGAAGGAACTCACCGGCCAGACGCCCCACGACTTCATACGCACGCTGCGCCTGAAGCAGGCCGCCCACCTGCTCGAAACGCGCAACATGAACATCACCGAGGTGGTCTACGCCTGCGGATTCTCCAATGCCGCCTCCTTCTCCACGATGTTCAAGAACGTCTACGGCATGTCGCCGCGCGAATATATGAAGGAGCACCAGAAGGCACAGAAGAATTAGGTGCTTTCAAATGAATTCCTTACTTTCGCATACGCCTAATACAAACAAATAACGACATGAAAAAGATTTTTTTCTACGCAGCCATCGTGCTGACCACCATGCTGCTCAATGCTTGCAGCCAAACCGACAACTCTGCCGACACCCCCACTCCCCCATCCGCCCAGGGCGAAGTGGTGCTGATGTACTATGCCGTGGGCGGCGGCAATATCGACAACGACGTGGAATTGGGACTGGGTGCCATGGCACTGAACCATGCCAAATACCCCAACGTACGCGCTTTCACGCAAGTGAAGTATTCCTCGAAACGCCATAGTCAATGGAGCGAGGACTATGAACCCAGCGGCGACTACGGCTGCGTGTACCGCTTCGAGCTCGACGCCAAGGCCCTCAACCCCGCCTTCACGGGAGATGTGGCTAAGGCCAAGCCGTTCACTGGCAAAAGCTTCAAGAAGTTCGCAGGTGCCGACTTCAAGATGTACGACCCGCAGAACCTCACCGACTTCATCAACTGGTGCATGGAGCAGGCCCCCAACGCCAAGGCCTACGTGCTGGCCTTCGGCAACCACGGCGGCAGCTACGACATACTGAAGGACTACGACAAGGCACTGACGCGCGGCGTGCTGTACGACGACAACCTGGAGGGCGCCCCCTGCATGTCGCCCGCCGAGATAGCCACCGCCATTAGCAACGTGCCACGACGCATTGACCTGGTGGTGTTCGACCTCTGCGTGATGAGCAACCTGGAGGTGCTCAGCGAGCTGCAGGGGCTGACAGACTACGTGCTGGCATCAGGCCACTCCACCGTTCAGGCACCCGACCACGAGATGTGCCTGGCCCTGTCGAAGATCACCTCTGCCGCCACTGTGGGAGAGGGCATCACAAAGCATGTGGGCGACTATGTGACCTACCTCACCAACCACATGGCAGACTACTACAAAGAAGACAAGACGAACGTGCGCATCAATCGCAGCCTGGACTATACCCTGACCGACATGAGCAAGCTGCCGGCCCTCAATCAGAGCATCAAGCGCGTGGCCGACTATCTGAAGCAGTACGTGGGTTCACTCAGCGAGACGGAGCTGCAAGCCAGGCATGAGGACTTCGACAATGCTGCCAGCTTCGCCTACCAGTATGTCAGCAGCGACTGCTACTATGACGTGCTCAGCTACTTTAACCAGCTGAAGCACTTCGTATTCACCGACGATACCCAGTTCGCTGCCCTCGTAGGCGAGGTGGCTGCCGCTGTCAGGGAGTGCCACGCAGCCCACGACGAGTTCAGCTTCGACAAGGATGGCGTCAACAAGAAGTACGGCCTGTCGTACAGCATTCTGCTCGGTTTCAACAGCAGCCGTCTCGACTTCTCTTACCTGAAAAAGAAACAGGGGCTGGAGACTCCCAAGCCCCAAGGGGTGCTCATGGTAGGTATCAGGTACGGAAAGGGTGAGCCAACAAACCCCTACTACAACAAATACCTGCTCGAAAACGGTGATGTGTATCTCAGCGCATGGAAGCAGGGGATGGAAGAGAACATTGTGGCAGTGAACAACTTCGACAAGGAAAACAGCCACGCCTATCTGAGCTGGGACAACACGTACCGCGCCACCCGCTTCGACAAGGCCACCGGCTGGTCTGAATGGATGAAGGTCAATCCGGGCATCCCCTACGACAACCCACCGACCGACGACGATGACAACTTCCTGTTCGGCAATCAAGACCTGAGCGAAATCCTGGGCAACGACTTTAATGTTTGGGGGTTATAGTTTATAGTTTATAGTTTACGGTTTACGGTTTACAGATGATTACTTTGTAGGCGGACGGCTTGCAGGGTAATCAACTGTAAACCGTAAACTGTAAACCGTAAACAAAAAACTCACGGATTATACATATCCTTACAGTAGAATGCCATGATGTCGTCGAGCATACGCTTGGCCTCGACGGCGGGGCTGTCGGGGTCGAGTTCGATGGCCTGTATGTAGGCGTTGATGGCTTCGTGCCACTGTCCGCGCTTGCGGGCCTCGTTGCCCTGCTGATAGTATTCTTCGGCGGTCATTTCTACTTAATTAGTAATTAATAATTAGTAATGAGGACTCGAGCTTTGCTCACTTGCCCAAGCAAGAATTATGATTAGACTTGCTGGCAGAATATCTGCCTCGAAAGTAATCACAATTATCAATTACTCATTACTAATTACTCATTATTTATAGTACTCCTTCTTACCTGCGGCAAGGGTATTCTTCATCAGCGAGCAGATGGTCATGGGCCCTACCCCACCGGGAACGGGGGTGATATAGGAGCACTTGGGGGCCACCTCGTCGAACTTCACGTCGCCATTTAGGCGGAAGCCACTCTTCTTCGTAGCATCAGGCACGCGGGTGGTGCCCACGTCTACGATGACGGCACCCTCCTTCACCATGTCGGCCGTCACGAAGTCGGGCCGTCCGATGGCAGCGATGATGATGTCGGCCTGACGGCACTCATCCTTGAGGGTCTTCGAGCGGGAGTGGCACACGGTGACCGTGGCGTCGCCATACTGCTTCTGCATCATCAGCTGGGCCATGGGCTTGCCTACGATGTTCGAGCGGCCGAGGATGACGCACTTCTTGCCGCTGGTTTCGATGCCGTAGCGCTTCAGCAGGGTGATGATGCCTAAGGGCGTGGCGGAGATGAAACAGGGCAGTCCGATGGCCATGCGGCCCACGTTGATGGGATGGAATCCGTCGACATCCTTGCGGTAGTCGATGGCCTCGATGATCTTCTGCTCGTCGATGTGCTTCGGCAGGGGCAGCTGCACGATGAAGCCGTCGACATCATCGTCCTTGTTGAGTTTGTCGACACAGGCCAGCAGTTCCTCCTCGGTAACGTCGGCCTCGAAGCGGATGAGGGTCGACTTGAACCCACAGGCCTCGCAGGCCAATACCTTGTTCTTCACATACGTCTCCGAGCCACCATCGTGGCCCACGAGCACGGCTGCCAGATGGGGCTGCTTGCCGCCACGGGCCATAATCTCTTTCACCTCTTCGGCAATCTCGGCCTTGATGGCGGTTGCCGTCTGCTTTCCGTCTATCAGTTTCATACTATTTCTGTTTAAAGAGTAATTAGTAAGGAGCAATTAGTAATTATGCTTAGACTTGCTGGCAGAATATCCGCTTCGAGAGTAATCATAATTACTAATTACTCATTACTCATTATTAATTAAAATTTCGGTGCCTTGCCCTTCATGGCGGCCGCCATCTGTGCCATGCGGCTTTGGGGCATGTTGCTGACCAACTTCATCATCTTGCGCGTCTCGTTGAACTGCTTCATCAAGCGGTTCACGTCCTCAATCTTCGTGCCTGAGCCCTTGGCGATGCGCAGGCGGCGGCTCTGGTTGATGATGTCGGGGTTCTGGCGTTCCTTGGGCGTCATGGAGTTGATGATGGCCTCGATGCCCTTGAAGGCGTTGTCGTCGATGTCGAGGTCCTTGATCTGCTTGCCCACGCCGGGAATCATGGCTGCCAGGTCCTTCAGGTTACCCATCTTCTTGATCTGCTGAATCTGACCCATGAAGTCGTCGAAGTCGAACTTGTTCTTGCGGATCTTCTTCTCTAAGCGCTTGGCCTCTTCCTCGTCGAACTGCATCTGTGCGCGCTCCACGAGGCTGACCACGTCGCCCATACCGAGGATGCGGTCGGCCATGCGCTCGGGGTGGAACACGTCGATGGCCTCCATCTTCTCGCCGGTACCGATGAACTTGATGGGCTTCGTCACCACCGTGCGGATGGAGAGGGCAGCACCGCCACGGGTGTCGCCGTCGAGCTTGGTGAGCACCACGCCGTCGAAGTCGA
>CAMHUC010000033.1 GCA_946188155.1 uncultured bacterium
GCTTGTGAGTAGCCATCTTGTGGCCCTTCTTTTTCTTTCCGTTTGGCATAATTCTAAATTTTAATATTTAAGTTGTTACTTCATTTTTGCGATGAAACTCTTTGAGGGCTTGAAGGCGGGGAAGTCATGTGCCTCAATAACCAGTGTGGTGTTCTTTGAAATATTACGGGCGGTCTTGGCTGCGCGGTGCTTAACGGTAAAGGTTCCGAAACCGCGCAGATAAACATTCTCCTTGTTATCTGCCAGACTTTCGCGAATTTCTTTCATAAAAGCCTCCACTGTCGTGGCGACGTCTTTCTTGGCAACGCCTGTCTCTTCAGCAATCTTGTTGATGATCTCTGCCTTTGTCATGATGTCATTTTATCTATATTAATAATGTGAAAACCGAATCTTTCTCGATTTCGGACTGCAAAGATACTTGTTTTCAGTGGATTACCGAAATATTTCTCGATTTTTTTTCGAATTTTATGATTTTTCACGGCTTATTTCCCCCTTTTTTGTACCTTTGCACTCCAAAATAGTATTTCGGATATGGCAGATACAGCACAACAGCGGCTTTGGAACGTCAATTACTGCAAGGTGATGGCGGCCAACTTTTCGCTATTCTTCGCCTTCTATGTCCTGACACCTCTGCTCCCTCTCTATCTGAGTGAGCATTTCGGTGCCACGAAGGACATTATAGGCTTAGTGCTCTCGGGCTACACCATTACGGCCCTGCTGTTCAGACCCTTCAGCGGCTACTTTGTCGACTCTTTTCCCCGTAAGGCGGTGTTGATGGTATGCTTCGGCGCGTTCTCCATTTTCTTTGCTGGCTATCTGGCGGCATCTTCGCTACTGCTGTTCACCATCGTGCGTACACTGCACGGAGGCCCATTCGGGGCTCTGACGGTGGCCAACTCCACAGTGGCTATTGACGTGCTGCCCTCCAGTCGTCGCACAGAAGGCATCGGCTATTATGGACTGAGCAACAACTTGGCGATGGCCATAGCACCGACTGTCGGTATCTTCATCTATAAGCTGACCCAGAGTTTTGAACTGCTCTTCTGGATAGCGCTGGTGGTGGCCTGTGCCGGATGGCTGGTGGATGGCTCGGTGGAGTTGAAGGAAAAGGAGATCGTGAAGAACAAGTCGAAACTCTCTCTCGACCGTTTCTTCCTGCTTCGGGGCTGGCTGCTGGGAGCCAACATGGTAGCCTTCGGCTTCAGCTTTGGCGTGCTGAGCAACTATCTGGCCATCTACGGCAAGGAGGTGCTGGGCATCACTGGCGGCACTGGCACGTACTTTATGCTCTGCTCCATTGGCTTGATACTCAGTCGGTTGCAGGGAGGGAAAGCTCTGCGCGAGGGACGCCTGACGCATAATGCTGGTGAGGGAATGGTCATCTCGCTCATCGGTTATACGCTCTTCATCATCGTCCCAACGATTGTCTCGTTGACTACAAATTTTGGCGGTAGTGGATTCTTCACTCTTCACTCTTCACTTTTCACTACCATCGGCTACTATGGCTCTGCCTTGCTCATCGGACTGGGAAACGGTCACATGTGGCCTGCCTTCCAGAACATGACCATCAACGTGGCCAGCAACAACCAGCGCGGCACGGCCAACAGCACCATTCTCATCTCGTGGGACATCGGCATGGGCCTGGGCATACTGTTAGGCGGCATCATAGCCGAGCACTTGGGCTACAATGCCGCCTTCTGGACGGTGGCCATCGTCAACATGGCCGGGGTATTGCTGTTCTTTCTCCGCACCCGCGCCTTCTTCCTCGAAAGGAATCTGAACGCGAATGTCAGGTGAGTCCTTCTCCTACAGGATGGGGAGGGAAGGTATCCCTTATTCCTTCCACTTGTTCCAGTCGAAGCTGCCGTTGGCTGTCAGCTCCATGCGGAAACGGTGCTTGCCGGTTACAGCGTCGTACATAAAGCCTTTGAGCGTGTTAGTTGTCACTTCGGCAGCGTTGTAGTCGATATAGGTGTTGTTCCAGCCTTTTGTCTCGTACTCCATCCTCAACTCTCCGTTCTCAAGCCTCCACTTAAAGTTGCTGTAGCCGGTTTTATCGTTCATATAGCTGTTGGCGAACTCCACTTGGTAGCCTGTGCCGCTGGTGGGGGCAGTGCCAGTGCCGTTGAACCGGATGACGACGAAATTCTGCTGTCCGTTGTCCTCCCATTGGCTGCCGTTCTTCTTCTCCTCGGTCAGATAGCCACCCCAGTCGGTGCCTGTAATGTTCTTCGATACTTCCTCGGGATCCTTGTCCTTCGAGCAGCTGGTCATCAGGGCCAGAGCTGCCATCACTGCCATCAGTGAAATAATCTTTTTCATTGTCTCTATTATTACTAAATTAGCTGTTGTTTCTTGATTCTGTTGTAGTCGAGGGCCGCGCCGATAGCGGTGCAGTACTGCGAGTACTTGGGTATGTGGAACCGTATGTCGTAGAGTGTCTCCAGGGCGGGGAACACCTCCTTGCACTGCGGCAGCAGCGACAGGTTTCCGATGAGAACGAAGTCGCGGATGTCGCTGCCCAGCGATGCCAGCCATGCCGCCGAGCCAATAGACTGCAGCACCATGTGTATGAGTCCTGCTGCGATGTCCTCTTTCGAGGCGTCGCTCTGTGCACGTGCGAAATTGGAGGCCGTGGTGTCCATCGTCAGTCCTGGTACGGGTATGGCGCTGATGTCGCCGATGGTCAGGTCGATGTTGCGTATGTTGCCCTGCTTGGCCATGGCGGCCACGGCCTTGATGTCGCTGGTGTTGAGCATGATACGCGACAGTCCTGCCAGTGTTCCGCCTCCCACGCCGATACCGCCGATGTGACGCATCTCGTCGCCGTTGCATTTCACAAACGATGTACCCGTTCCCATCGACACCACAATGGAGTGGTCGAGCTTCGACTCATAGCGGGCGCCCAGGCCGTCGGCTATGAACTCCTCAGACTTGCTTGTGGGCAGGCCATAGATGGGCTGTTCGATGTAGGCTGCACCGACGCCGGTGAGCATCACGTGTTCCACGTCCTTCAGCTCTATGTCGTTGTCGTGCAGATACTTGCCGAAGGCCCCGAAGAGCGATGTGATGGGGTCGGCAGCCGTGATGCGGATGGGAGCCGACACCTTGCCGTTTCTGATACCTACTATCTTGGTCGTGGAGATGCCCACGTCGATTCCTATGATGATTCCCATTGTCTTGTTTGCTGTTTATAGTTTACTGTTTATAGTTTATAGTTTACTGTTTACAGATGATTATTCTGCTTTGTTCTGTGCGTCAAACTTGTCGAGCTTGTCCAGGTAGTACTGGCGCAGGTCGGCCCACTTGTAGTAAGGATAGTTGTCGGTCTTTACCGGCAGCGTCACCTCGCGCTCGTTGAGCAGGGCCTTGACAAGGATGTCGCCCGTCTTTCCCTTCTTCGGACGGTAGAACACCAGCTGCACGTTGCATCCCATAGGGAATATCTTGTAGTTCTGCCAGTACTGGTCGAGTTCGTCGAGGTTTTCCACCTGTACGCCGCAGTTACCCAGTTCCAGTAGGCATGCCAGCGGCATGACGCACACCTCGTGGCCGAAGCGCAGCGTGGCCTGTGTCTGCGTGACGGTGTCGGCCGTCTCGATGATGTTGCGCAGCAGGTTGCGCTGGCTGAAGGGCATGATGCCCTTGGTCTGGGGGGCGGGGCCGTAGTCCATATACCATCTGATGTTGTTCTGCTTCCACAGGTCATAGATTTCCTCGTCGGTGAAGAGTGAGAAAAGCTCCAGGTCGGTGTCGTGACTCTGCATGTTGGTGGCTATCTCATGCAGGTCGCGCATGAACTGTCCGGCCCTGAGATTGCTGAACACCCACTGCTGGTCGTTGAACAGGGCTTTCATCAGCCGTTCGGGGTGGGTGTATTTCTGGCGCCATATTTCCCTGCGCTCCACGCGGTTGCGTCCAGTCTCTTTCACCAGTCCGTCCCACGGCTGGTTCAGGTAGTACTGTAGCGACTCGCTGGCATCGTTGTGGAAGCGGGCCGTGGGGTTGGCGGCTGCCAGTTCCTCGCATTCGGCCACCATCGACAGGATGCAGCGTATGACCACCGTCGAGCGGGCGTCTATCTGCACGTCTTTCTTCTTGAAGATTTCGGGGAAGTTCTGTGCCATGCGCCGTGCGATGCCATGGTGCTGGCGCTCTCCGACGGTTGACAGGTCGCCCAGCCGCTTCACGGATGTAGGCTCGAAGGCCTCTATCTTCTTCAGTGTCTCCTCGCCGAGCTGTGTCAGCTTGCCCTGTTCCTTGGCCTGGCGCAGGATGTCGCGCGGCCCGGTGTAGCTGTTGTCGCTGATGAGCCAGCGCGAGCCGTGCCGCCCGTAGTGGCTCATGTAGTAGGGCTCGTAACCCTTCGGGGCAGGGGTGAGGGGCTCTGTGGCGGGGTAGCGGTCGTAGTCCAGATACTGACTGCCGGAGAGATACTTGTTGGCTTTGATTTCCTCGCGTGCTGTCATTCCCGAGCCGAGCTCGCCTACCCGTAGCCTTTGTGCCGTGATGGTCATTGCCATCACCGCAGCCGTGAGTGTCGTGAATATTCTTTTCATACCTTATTTAATATATATATACATCGGATAAAAAGAAAACCCGGCCGCTCTTACAACGTACCGGGCTAATGAAAGGAGGAGTGGTACCTCCAGGAATCGAACCGGGGACACACGGATTTTCAGTCCGATGCTCTACCAACTGAGCTAAGGCACCATGTTTGGTTGCTTTCCTTTCGTTTGCGGGTGCAAAGGTACGAACAATTTTTCGTTCCACCAAACTTTTTCCAAACTTTTTTCAAAAAAAGTGGAAGAATCCCCTGAAAAGGCCCTGTTCAGAGCTGACTGAGGCGTGCGATATACTTTCCGAGGATGTCGAACTCGATATTGACGACTGTTCCCACGTTGATATCGCAGAAGTTGGTGTGCTCGAGCGTATAGGGTATGATGGCCACCTGAAACGTGTTGGCCGTGGGATTGCAGACGGTGAGCGACACGCCGTTGACGGTGACGGAGCCTTTGTCGACCGTGAAATATCCTTTCCGTGCCATCTCGCGGTCTTCGCGATACTCGAACGTGAAGTAGGTGGAGCCGTCGGCATCCTCCTTGGCAACGCAGCGGGCCGTCTGGTCCACGTGGCCTTGCACGATGTGGCCGTCCAACCGTCCGTTCATGAGCATGGAGCGCTCCACATTGACCTTGTCGCCCACCTGTAGCAGTCCGAGGTTGGAGCGGTCGAGGGTCTCTTTCATGGCCGTGACGGTATAGTTGGGGCCTTCGATGGCTACGACGGTGAGGCAAACGCCGTTGTGGGCGATGCTCTGGTCGATTTTCAGTTCGTTGACCAACGTGCAGGTCAGTGTGAAGTCGATATTCTCACGGTCTTTCCTGATGGCTACTACGGTAGCGAATTCTTCTATGATTCCAGAAAACATGTTGATATTTGGATTTACGGGTTTCTTTGACAAGCTATGCGCGGTGGCGAGTCTTGAAAAAAGAAACGGGTACGTGCCGATGATTTGGTGAAAACTCCTGTTTCACACGATATGGGTGCTCTCCGTCGTTGTAATCCACCGGCATCACGATGCTCTCCGGGTGAGGGATGTGGCCCGCCATTGGCAAGAGAAGCTTCCCCGATTGATTTATTTAATGTAGAGTATCCCGATCTATGCGGCACGCCCCGTTTTTTCAGCTGCAAAGGTAGCAAAAAGAATCGAGAAAGTGGCTGGTTGTTTCTCAGATTCTTTTGCTCCTTGTGTTTTTTTAACGTTAGTGCGTCTATCCGAAAGCCAGTTCTTCTTTCCCTTCGGCCTTCGTGATGCGTATCGTGGCCCCGGGTTCCAGATTGCCATTGACAATCAGGTCGCTGATGCCGTCCTCGATGTAGTTCTGTATGGCGCGCTTCAGCGGTCGTGCGCCAAACTGCACGTCGTAGCCCTTTTGCGCAACAAACTCCTTGGCTTCGTCGGAGAGGTCGATTCGGTAGCCTATCTGCTCGATGCGCTTGTAGAGTCCCTTCAGCTCGATGTCTATAATCTGCTTGATGGCCTCCAGGTCGAGCTGGTCGAAGGTGATGATCTCGTCGAGTCGGTTGAGGAATTCTGGTGAAAACTGCTTCGAGAGTGCCTTCTGCACGATGCTGCGGGCGTGCTCCTTGTCCTGCTCGTTGAGCATCAGCGAGCTGTTGCCTGCTGAATTGAAGCCTACGCCGCGCCCGAAGTCCTTCAGCTGCCGCGTGCCGGCGTTGGAGGTCATGATGATCACCGTGTTGCGGAAGTCCACGAAGCGTCCGTTGCCGTCGGTGAGCCTTCCCTCGTCGAGCACCTGTAGCAACAGGTTGAACACGTTGGGGTGTGCCTTCTCTATCTCGTCGAGCAGCACGATGGAGTAGGGGTGCCGGCGCACGCGCTCTGTCAGCTGTCCGCCTTCCTCATATCCCACGTAGCCCGGAGGTGCTCCGATGAGTCGCGAGGTGTTGAAGCTCTCGGTATATTCGCTCATGTCGATGCGGATGAGTGCGTCGCTGCTGCCGAACATGAATTCTGCCAGCTTCTTGGCCAGGTAGGTCTTGCCGACGCCTGTGGGGCCCAGGAACATGAACACGCCTATCGGGTGGTTGGGCTCCTTCAGACCGACGCGGTTGCGCTGGATGGCGCGCACCATCTTGTCGATGGCCTTGTCCTGTGCTATGACGGCCCCTTTCAGCTCCTGCGCCATGCCTTTGAGCCTGATGCCCTCCTGCTCGGCCATGCGCTGCACGGGCACGCCGGTCATCATCGACACCACGTCGGCCACCTGCTCGTCAGTGACAATTTGTCGCTCGTCGGTGTCGCCGTTCTGCCACTTCTCGTTGAGGGCCTTCAGGTCGGTCTCCAGCTGTGTCTGACGGTCGCGGTAGCCTGCTGCCAGCTCGAAGTTCTGGTTCTTCACGGCGTTGTTCTTGCGCTCCTTGATGCGAGCAATCTCTTTTTCCATCTCCGCAATCTCCGGCGGTATCTGTGCATTAGATAGATGTACGCGCGAGCCAGTCTCGTCGAGGGCGTCGATGGCCTTGTCGGGCATGAACCTGTCTGTCACATAGCGGTCTGTCAATTTGACACATGCCAGCAGGGCCTCGTCAGTATATGTCACGTGGTGGTGATGCTCGTAGCGCTCCTTGATGTTGCGAAGTATCTGGAGGGTCTCCTCCTGGGTGGTGGGTTCCACCTGTACTTTCTGGAAGCGGCGCTCCAGTGCTCCGTCCTTCTCGATGCTGTTGCGGTACTCGTCGAGAGTGGTGGCTCCGATGCACTGTATGGTGCCGCGTGCCAGTGCTGGCTTCAGGATGTTGGCGGCATCCATCGAGCCTGGCGTCGATCCCGCACCTATCAGCGTGTGTATCTCGTCGATGAACACGATGACGTCGGGGTTGGCCTCAATCTCTTTCATCAGGGCCTTCAGGCGTTCCTCAAACTGTCCGCGGTACTTTGTACCGGCCACCACGCCTGTCATGTCGAGCGTGTAGATGCGCTTGCCGAAGAGCATGGGCGAGGTGTGGTGGCTGGCAATCTGCTGGGCCAGTCCCTCCACGATGGCACTCTTGCCCACGCCAGGCTCGCCGATGAGTATGGGGTTGTTCTTCTTCCTGCGGCCCAGGATTTCTATCACGCGCTGTATCTCCTTCTCGCGGCCCACGCAGGGGTCGAGCTTGCCGTCGGCAGCTGCTTGCGTCAGGTTGGTGCCGAAGGTGTCGAGCACGGGTGTCTTCGACTCTTTCTGAGTGGTGGCGGTTGATGACGGCTTGCCGGCTGATGATGAGCTGGCCGAAGCACCTGCTTCCTCAAATTCTTCCTCGTCCTCATCGGGCAGTCCGATGCCGTCGGTGATGCTTTGTCTGGGTGAATAGAACAGAGCCAGAGCGTCTTCATAATTCATATTGTTCAGTTCTAATACTTGTTTGGCTCCGTTGTTGACCGAGTCGTGCAGGATGGCCAGCAACAGATGTTGTTCGTCTACTTTGGTTGTTCGCTGTATACGTGCTTCAAGCACAGCGAGTTTCAGGATATTGCTCGCCTTTTCGTTGAGTACCAGCTCGCTGGTATAGATGGGCTGCCTGATGTTGCTCTCACGTACCTTTTCCTCCAGCTCCGACTTTACATTCTGTAAATTCAGATTCAGACGGTGGAACAGGTCGATGACGGGGCCCTCCTTCATTCTCAGTAGCCCCAGCAGCAGATGCTCGGGGCCTACCGACCGGCTGGCCAGCCTCGCAGCCTCCTCGCGTGAGAAGGCGAGAATCTCGGATACCTTGGGTGAAAACTGGCTGGTCATCTTAATTTACTATTTGACAATTTACTAATTACTGTTTATTACCTTATTTCTGTTGTTGATTCGCCATTTTGGGGCAAAGTTACAAATTATTCTGCAAACACCGTGCCAAAAAATGCAGAAACTTTCCGCTAAATAACATTAAAAGGTTTGTAGGAACCGAAAATAATGCTTACCTTTGCACGGTTAAAAACGCGTCAGCGGGCTTAAAAATGGCCTTAAACGCGAAATCGCCCCTTGTGAGCGCAGCAAAAAATAGTAAATAGTAAAAAGCAAAATAGTAAATAAACACTGATGGATCAAACATTCGACAACGACAGAATTATCAAGATCAACATCGAGGAGGAAATGAAGTCCAGCTACATCGACTACTCCATGTCAGTCATCGTAGCCCGTGCCCTCCCGGATGTTCGCGACGGCTTCAAGCCCGTTCATCGCCGAATCCTCTTCGGTATGATGAACATCAACAACGTCTCAACCCAACCTTATAAGAAATGCGCACGCGTGGTCGGCGAAGTGCTCGGAAAGTACCACCCCCACGGCGACTCCTCCGTCTATGGCGCCCTCGTACGTATGGCCCAGGACTGGAACATGCGCTACACGCTCGTCGACGGACAGGGTAACTTCGGCTCCGTCGACGGCGACTCACCTGCTGCCATGCGATACACCGAGTGCCGACTCTCGAAGATGGGCGAGCACATCATGGACGACCTGGACAAGGAAACGGTCGACATGATGAACAACTTCGACGACTCGCTGCAGGAGCCCACCGTCATGCCTACCAAGGTGCCCAACCTGCTGGTGAACGGCGGCAACGGTATTGCCGTGGGTATGGCCACCAACATGCCTACCCACAACCTGGGCGAGGTCATCGACGGCTGCTGTGCCTACATCGACAACCCCGACATCGACACCGACGGGCTGATGAAGTACATCCCAGGCCCCGACTTCCCCACAGGTGCCTACATCTACGGCCTGCAGGGCGTGCGCGATGCCTACGAGACGGGCCGCGGGCGCATCGTGATGCGCGCCAAGGCAGAGATAGAGAGCGGAGAGACCCACGATAAGATTGTCGTCACCGAGATACCATACGGCGTGAACAAGGCCGACCTCGTGGCCTATATCGCCGACCTGGCCACCCAGCACAAGATTGAGGGCGTGGCCAATGTCAACGACGAGTCGGGCCGTCAGGGCATGCGCATCGTTGTGGACTGCAAGCGCGATGCCAATGCCAATGTGCTGCTCAACAAACTGTTTAAGATGACGGCTCTACAGAGCTCATTCTCAGTGAATAACATCGCCCTGGTCAAGGGCCGTCCTCGCCTGCTGACGCTCAAGGAGTGCGTGAAGTACTTCGTGGAGCATCGACACGACGTCACCATCCGCCGCACCAAGTACGACCTGCGCAAGGCTCAGGAGCGTGCCCACATACTGGAGGGACTCATCATCGCCGTGAACAATATCGACGAGGTGGTACACATCATACGCAACTCGAAGACCCCCACCGATGCCCAGCGCAACCTGGAGGCACGCTTCGAACTCGACGAGCTGCAGTCGAAGGCCATCGTCGACATGCGACTCTCGCAGCTCACCGGCCTGCGCGTCGACCAGCTGCACCAGGAGTACGACGACCTGCAGAAGCTCATTGCCGACCTGCAGGAAATCCTCGACAATCCCGAGCGCTGCCGCGAGGTGATGAAGCAGGACCTGCAGGAGGTGAAGGAGAAGTACGGCGACGAGCGCCGCACGGAGATCATACCCTTCGACCACGAGTTCAACGCCGAGGACTTCTATCCCGACGACCCCGTGGTCATCACCATCTCACACATGGGCTACATCAAGCGCACCAATCTCGACGAGTTCCACGCACAGAGTCGAGGAGGCATGGGCAGCAAGGGCGCACGCCACCGCGACAACGACTTCACCGAGTACATCTACCCCGCCACGATGCACAACACGCTGCTCTTCTTCACACAGAAGGGGCGCTGCTACTGGCAGAAGTGCTACGAGATACCCGAGGGCGACAAGAACTCCAAGGGACGCGCCATCCAGAACATGCTCAACATCGAGAGCGACGACGCCATCAACGCCGTGCTGCGCATCAAGAACTTCGGCGACGAGGAGTTCCTCAAGTCCCACTACGTGGTGTTCGCCACCAGACGGGGGCAGATTAAGAGAATCTCCCTTGAAGCCTACAAGAACCCCCGCTCCAAAGGCATTATTGCCTTGAACGTGGATGAAGGCGACGAGGTGGTAGGCGTCAGGCTGACCAATGGCCACAACGAGCTGGTACTGGCAAACCGCAACGGGCGTGCCGTGCGCTTCGACGAAGACAAGGTTCGAGTCAGCAAGGGCCGCAACTCCGGTGGCGTCTTTGGCATGAGGCCTGACGATGAGAACGACGAGATTGTCGGCATGGTATGCATCAACGACCCGCAGACAGAGACCATCATGGTTGTCTCGGAGAACGGATACGGCAAGCGCTCAGAGGTGGAAGAATACCGAAAGACTGGCCGCGACAAGAAGGGCGTGAAGACTATCGACATCACTGAGAAGACAGGCCGACTGGTGGCCATCAAGGTGGTGACCGACGACAACGACCTGATGATCATCAACAAGTCGGGAGTGCTCATTCGCCTGAAGGTGGCCGACGTGCGCGTCATTGGACGCGCCACGCAGGGCGTACGCCTGATCAACCTGGCCAAGAAGAACGACACCATCGCCTCTGTATGCAAGGTCACATCCAGCCAGGAGGAGGACGTCGAAGAGGCACAGATCGTCGATGAGGAGCTCACCGAAGGAGCTATCGATACCCCGACAAACGAGTAATTGTTTACGGTTTACAGATGAATAGTTCACAAATAATTAACAATACGTTCAACCAATAATTATTAAGCTTATGAAAAAGTTAATGATGATGGCAATGATGTTCGTAGCCAGTACTACGGCATTTGCCGGTGACAGTGACGCCCTGAAGGCTATCCTCAAGGCAAAAACCTACGCCGAGGCAGAGCAGCTCCTCAAGAGCAGCCTCGCCCAGCTTGCTGACAACAAGGAGAAGGCCAAGGCCTACAACCACCTTGTAGAACTGGCCTACGACAAGTTTAAGAACGAAGACAACATCAAGACCACCAACCAGGTGATGCAGAAGAACGACCCCGTCGACGTGGAGGGAATGGTGAAGGCCGGTATCAACGCCCTGAACAACGCCCTGGAGTGCGACAAGTATGACGTGCTGCCCGACGCCAAGGGCAAGGTGAAGCCCTCCTTCCAGAAGAAGAATCAGGACCGCCTGCAGACCGTTCGCATCGGACTGCTCAACCAGGGCTTCCAGTATGCCAACGACAATAAGAACCAGGAAGTGTTCGACTGCCTGAACCCCTATCTGCTCTCTGCCGACGCTCCTCTCTTCAAGGACATCGAGGCTGTGAAGAACGATGCCAACAAGGGTGCCGCCGCATTCTATGCCGGACGTGCTGCCCTGCAGCTGGAGAAGAACGAGCGTGCTGCCGAGATCTTCAAGATCGGCGTGCAGGACACCGCCAAGCAGGTTCACGACCTCTGCTTCGACCTGCTCATCTACACCATGGGCAAGACCCGCGTCACCAAGGCCGACTCCGTGAAGTACCTCAACGACATGAAGGACCTCTACGCACAGTATCCCGACAACGAGCAGGTATATGCCTCTTATAGCGACGCCCTCAATGCCGACGGCAAGGAGGACATGGTGCTCAAGCTCGCCGACGAGCATCTGGCCAAGAACCCGCAGTCGGCTCTGCCTCACGTCTACAAGGCCTTCATCGCCCAGGGCAAGAAGGACTATGTGACAGCCATCGCCGAGTGGGACAAGGTGCCCGAGTCAACCAACAACTACGTGCAGTTCGTGTACTACCGTGCCGTCTGCAAGTACAACCAGGCAGCCGAGTTCAACGAGAAGAACTCCGACATCCGTACTGGCCGCCTGAAGCCCGACGACGACAAGACCTATCGCGGCATGCTCGAAGGCTCGATGAAGGACTTCGAGAAGGCCCAGCAGCTCGACCCCGACCAGCTGACAGTGAAGTGGGGCTACCTGCTGAAGAACGTCTACCACGCCCTCGGCATGGAGGACAAGGCTAACGCCATCATGTAATCTACTTATTTTATCTGTTTATAGCCGAAAGCACCGCGCTTTCGGCTTTTTTCGTTACAGCTGTTCCCCTCTTTTGTTTGCAATGCCCCTTCTTGAAAGTACGGTCATAGCGCGGCATCAGACGTGCTTACTATAATTTAAAATTTTGTTGCCACTGTTGCAACTTGGTTTTAATGTATTGATTATTAGCTACTTATGCGCTTGCAACGGGCTGGCTTTAGTGGCAACACAGCGGCATCGCGAGGAATGCCACCTCTCCTCACGGATAGTATCGCCTGTATTCTGGCGAGGGGGGATACGGACTACCCGTGCGTCGGGGCGAGCAGTCCCTGTGGCGGACCGGGCAGTCCAGGCTCCGGACTCGCACTTTCGACGCTCCGTGCGAATAATATGGGCACCCTTGGCACCACTCTTCCTCATGCCACTGTTGCCACCCTTCTTGCCACTATATAAACGACTGATTACCTGATGTTTATGGCGTAGTGGCAAGAGTGGCAAGAGAAATTAATAATACATGGAGCATGCCACGTGTATAAGAGAGGATAGGGGGATGGGGTATCCTCACCGACCGGAGGGGGTTTCGAGTGCTGTCGTGGCTTCTGTCGTGGCTTCTGTTGTCCGTTTCATAAAAATATGCTAAAAGATTTGGTGGTATCGGGGGAAATGCGTACTTTTGCAGAGTAAAAACCCTTTATGCAGTCAGAAGTGAAGAAACTGTTGCTGTGGTGCCTGTTCATGATGGCGGCACTACCCATGAAATCCGAGGTCAGTCCCCGGATATTCGAGGTGTATAATGCCTCCAACGGACTGTCGGACAACAGTGCGCAGACCATCCGGTGTACCAAGACGGGGCGCCTGGTCATCACCACCACGGGACAAATCAACTTCTTCGACGGCAACCACTTCACTTACATCGACCCCAGCAACGAGAATATCTATCCGCTGGCCGACTACTCCGGCCACTATCATCTCTACTTCGACCGCTACCACCACCTGTGGCTGAAGGACAAGCACAGCGTGACCTGTGTCAACCTGACCACGGAGCAGTTCACCGAGTCCATCAAAACCGTGTTCAGAGAGTTTGGCGTCAGCGAGAAGGTGCGTGACCTGTTTGTCGACAACGACGGCGTGGTGTTCCTGCTGGTCAGCGGGGGACTCTACAGCGTGGAGAGCAAGCAGACCTACAAGGTCAGGGCGAAGCGCAACCTGCAGGACCTGGAGACCTATGGCGACAAGTATCTGCTGCTGTTCTACGACGACGGTGAGCTTGACGTGCTGGAACTCTCGACGGGTTCTACCGTCTACGTGAGCAAGGCCTACGATGAGGTTGAGGCCAAGAACTACGACCGCACCTCGGTGCTCTACGAGGACGGCAGCCGATACTACCAGATACGCAACGGCAGCAAGGGCGGGGTGCTACAGCGCTTCGACATCGGCAAGTGGGAGTGGAGCCAGGTGCTGAAGACTCCCTACCACCTGAGCAACATCGAGAAGCTGGACAGCACCTTCTACGTGCCCTGTGCCCAGGGCTACTGGACATTCCAGGCTGGCAGCGGGGAGCTGAAGCACTATGACACGCTGTCGCTGATGAGCGGCCAAAAGCTGACCACGAGCCTCAATGCCCTGGTGTTCGACAAGCAGGGCGGCATGTGGGCCGGTACGGAGCAGTGGGGACTGCTCTATGCCCGTCCGTACAACGTGCCCTTCACCGTCTATCCCCTGAGTGCCCCTAAGGCACAGGAGTATCTGGCCGCCATGGAGCATCTGGCAGGTGCCAGCCAGTTCCGCGACAAGCGTGCCAACTGTGTGTTCACCGACTCCAGGGGGCGCACGTGGGTGGGGGCGTCGTCGGGGCTGCTGCTCTATAAGAGCAAGTCGGAGAAGCTGCCCGTGGTGTTCACCCGTGGCGAAGGTCTGCTCAACAATGTGGTGCATGCCGTGGTGGAGGATCACCTGAAGAACATCTGGGTGGGCACCAGCTACGGACTGTCGTGCCTGCTCTTCGACGACAAGGGCGAGTTCCTGCGTATCATCAGCTATAATGCCTACGACCGCATTCCCAATGAGTCGTTCGCCAACGGCAAGGCCATGTGCCTGGCCGACGGAACAGTGGTGATGCAGATGCTGGACCATGTGCTGGAGTTCAATCCCGACGAGATGAGCACTCTGACGGAGAAGACCAACTACCAGATATACCCCAAGCTGGTGAAGCTGCTGGTGAACGGCAATGAAGTGCATACGGGCGAGGCACTCGACGGGCACGTCATACTCGACCGTGCACTGACTCGCACCAGGGAGATCAACGTGCCCTACAATCTGAACTCGCTGTCGCTGACATTCTCGGGCCTGAACTACTTCCGTCCGCAGCAGACCTACTACCGGGTGAGGGTGCTGGGCTACGACGACGTGTGGCGCATCATGACTTCCTATAATTCGAAAGGACAGGTAGACGGCAAAGGACAGCTGCACCTGCCCCTGCCGGCCCTCAAGCCAGGCTCGTACACCATACAGTTGCAGGCATCGATGGCTCCTGACGGATGGACGACGGAGCCCTACGAATGGGTGGTGAACGTCAACGAGCCTTGGTGGCGCACCACGGGCGTGTTCATGCTGGTGGGCCTGGTGCTGTTGGCGCTCTTCCTGGTCAATGTGTGGCTCTTTGTGCGCAACAGCAGCATGAGGACGCGGAGGAGCAGCGAGGAGCAGGGCATCATCAGGCGTATCACGCAGTTTGCCGGCTACGGCTTCGGCTCGAAGAAGGATTTGCTGGCTCCGTCGCTGGAGGAGATTACTGGTTATCACAACGAGCCGGGCAGTGCCAGCGTGGAATTTATTGAGACGATGCTGAAAATCAGGCCTACGGTGAGCGGCAAGAAGGAGTCGCAGCTGACGATGAAGATGCTCAGCGAGATAGCAGGCTTGGACTTGCAGCGTTTCTATTCGCTCATCTCGTCGAACATCTATAAGGATCCTCAGATGCTCATCCGCCGCGTGGCATTGCAGCGTGCCGAGGAGCTGCTGCGCACCACCAGTCTGGACATTGCCGACATTGCCGAGGAGTGTAACTTTGTCACGCCAAATTTCTTTATTGCTTCCTTCTACCGTGAGTACCGCCTTCTGCCCGACGACTATCGCAGGAAGCACCGTAGCCACTAAGCCCTATAGTTTACAGTTTATAGTTTACAGTTTATAGTTTACAGTTTACAGTTTATAGTCTACAGTTTACAGTTTATAGTCTACAGTCTATAGTCTACAGTCTACAGTCTACAGTCTATAGTCTATAGTCTACAGTCTATAGCCTACAGTCGAATCTCAACTTCGCGCCATGCCGCCAGCCTCCATGTGTTGCCTCCCGTCTCTCGGAAGTAGACGTAAGCCTGATAGCGGTTCTCCGTCTGGTAGTAGCTGCCCTCCGAGGGCGCGATGCGGGTGGTGCCGTCGTCCAGCAGCCATCGGTACTGATAGGAATAGTAGCCCTGCTTCTGAAGGATTCTGGCAGTGTACATGCCTGCCTGCCGGTCGTATTCCATGATGTAATTGTAGCGGTTCTCGTCGCTGGCCCATCTTCCATCGATGATCATCTGGCCATAGGGCAGCTGGGGGCACTTCAGCTGGTATACCACCCACACGTAGTCGCAGGTGGTCGCCGTCTCCCAGTTGTCGCTGTTGCGGATGCAGAATGCGCCGTCGGCATCCTCGTCGTAGAGATAGTTGGGGCGTGGCTCGCCGGCGAAGGGATAGGCCTCATAGTACTCGCCGTTCCAGAGGATGCGGTCGATGCCCATGGTGGCGTGGCTGACGTCGAGCACCTCATACTTGCGGTACTCGTTGCCGGCGTCGAAGATCAGCTGCCGGCAGTGCTGCCACTCCAGGCCGTCGGGCTTCACAACCGTGGGCCTGATGCCGCTCTTGAGGTTGTCCTCGCGGTTGTTCTGCGTCACCACGACGATGATTTGCTCGGCAGGGTTGACCACACGGTAGGAGCCGTAGCCCAGTGCCAGCGACACCTGCTGGTGGGTGGCATTGGCATCGATGTCGGTATTGGTGGATACGGAGAGCGACAGCGGCATCGACTCCTCGGTTACCCTGAACTCTACGGTAGCCACCTCGCGCTGTTCCTGGTCGTCGCAGATGTGTATGCGGTAGTTGCCGCTCATCTTCAGGCGCATCTGCTCGTTGGGCAGGGTGAAGTGGTAGTGGGTGAACGGCACCGTGGTGTTCACCGAGGGCTCGTAGTCGTCTATTGGGTTGTTGTTGAATCCTTCCAGCCAGTCACTCTCGAAGAGCGACAGCGAGGGGCTCCAGTCGGCCTCGCAGTGCTCCACCTTGTATATATATCGGTGGTATTCGTGCGACAGCTCGTCGAACCCGATGCTCATCACGTCGTCCTTACCCAGCCGCATGACGGCAGGTGCCAGCCAGTCGTTGTTGACCGTGACCTCCAGGCTTTTCAGCTGAGGGTCGAGAACGAGGCTTCGGGCTGCTGCCAGGGTGGGGCAGAGCATCAGCAGCATCAGTATCAGGTTCGTTTTCTTTCTCATATTGCCCACAAAGGTACGAATAAAAGTTGAATTATGCGGCGAAATCCAAGAAAAAGCGCGAAATGTTTTTGTGTTTACGGATTTTTTCGTACTTTTGTGGGCGCAAAGCATAATATCACTAAAAAGCTAAGATAATGAAACAAACAATTCTGGTAACAGGCGGTACCGGCTTTATCGGGAGCCATACCACCGTTGAACTGCAGGAAGCAGGCTACGAGGTGGTTATCATCGACAATCTTTCTAATTCGAATGCCAGCGTCGTCGACGGCATTGAGAAGATAACAGGCGTGCGCCCTGCCTTCGAGCAGGTGGACTGCTGCGACCTGGAAGGTCTTGAGAATGTGTTCAAGAAGTACCCCAAGATAGAGGGCATCATCCATTTTGCCGCCTCAAAGGCCGTGGGCGAGAGCGTACAGAAACCGCTGCTCTACTACCGTAACAACCTCACCTCGCTGATTAACCTGCTCGAGCTGATGCCGAAGTACGGCGTGAAGGGCATCATCTTCTCTTCCAGCTGTACCGTCTACGGACAGCCCTCGCCTGAGAACCTGCCCGTCACGGAGAATGCACCCATCCAGAAGGCCATGTCGCCCTATGGCAACACGAAGCAGATCAACGAGGAGATTATCCAGGACTATATTCACTCCGGTGCTCCCATCAAGAGCGTCATTCTGCGCTACTTCAATCCTATCGGCGCTCATCCCACAGCCCTCATCGGCGAGCTGCCCAACGGCGTGCCAATGAACCTGATCCCCTTCGTCACGCAGACGGCTATGGGCATCCGCGAGCAGCTGAAAATCTTTGGCAATGACTATAATACCCCCGACCATACCTGTATCCGCGACTATATCTACGTGGTAGACCTGGCCAAGGCCCATGTGAAGGCCATGGAGCGCGTGCTCGACACGCCCGACACTGATGCCGTGGAGGTGTTCAACATCGGCACGGGCCGCGGACTCTCCACTCTCGAGGTTGTCGAGGGCTTTGAGAAAGCTACGGGCGTGAAGGTGAACTGGACCTATGCTCCGCGTCGCGAGGGCGACATTGAGCAGGTGTGGGGCAATGTTGACAAGGCCAACCGCGTGCTGGGCTGGAAGGCCGAGACGCCTACCGAGGAAGTGCTCAAGAGTGCCTGGAAGTGGCAGCAGAAGCTGCGCGAGGACGGCATTCAATAGATAGAGTCTACGGTTCGACATTGTCTTGTGAACCGTGTTTTGTGTTTGTGTTGTTATGTGGGCTCCCGATGTGAAATCGCGAGCCCATTTCGTATGATTGCGGCTGAGGCCGAGGGATGGATTATGCCCTGCGGCGGAACTCCGAGCAGGTGACGGCAGTGGCTATGGCCACGTTGAGGCTCTCGGCTGTGCGGCCCTCGTGGAAACATGGAATCAGCAGACGGCGATTCACCCGGTGGCGCACTGCCTCGGAGATGCCGCTGCCCTCGTTGCCCATCACGATGATGCCCTCGCTGGTGAGTTCCTGCCGGTAGATGTCGTGCCCGTCGAGTAGCGTGCCGTAGACGGGGTAGGAGGCTGGCAGGCTGTCGAGCAGTGCCGGCAGTTCGGTATATATAATATGTACGTGCGCAAGGCTTCCCATCGTTGCCTGAACCACCTTGGGATTGTAGGCGTCGGCAGTGTCGGGACTGCAGAATAGGGTGCTGATGCCGAACCAGTCGGCTATGCGGATGATGGTGCCCAGGTTGCCGGGATCTTGCACGCCGTCGAGGGCGAGAAACAGATTTCCGGGATATGGGATACGTGAGATGCGACTTGAAGAATCCGGGATGTGGAAGAGTGCTAACACCTGTTGCGGGTGCTGAAGGAAGCTGATGCGGCTGAGTTCGTCGGGGGTAATCTCTGTGAGGCGGCTGCTCGCTTGGCTGTGGGCTGAAGTCCACTCGGAGGTGGCAAATATGGCTTCCGGCTTGTAGCACTCCATAAGGTCGCCCACCACTTTAGGGCCTTCGGCCACGAAGAGGCCCTCGCGCTTGCGGTACTTCTTCAATTCCAGCTGTCGGATGAATTTTATCTGGTTTTTGCTAATCATTTTGCGTTTTTGCTTGCAAAGATAAAGATTTATTTCTATCTTTGCAAGCAAATTCGTGAGTTATTGATGTCCGGACGCTACTTTTGCCTACATTTGATGCCGATCGTGCTCCTGCTCCTGCTGGGCTCGTGTTCTGCCTTGCGCGACATTCCCGAGGGTGAGGCCATGCTCGACAAGGTGGTAGTGGAGACCGATGGCAAGTACCCCGACATTAATACCTCGCAGCTGAAGAACTATGTGCGTCAGAAGGGTAATGCGCGGTGGTTCTCAGCGCTGAAGATTCCATTAGGCATCTACTCGCTGGCAGGCCGTGACACGGCGAAGTGGATCAACCGCACACTCCAGAACATCGGCGAGGCTCCCGTCATCTTCGACAGCCTCCAGGCTCGCCAGTCGTGCGAGAACTTGCAGCAGGCCCTTCAGAACCAGGGCTACCTCGATGCGCAGGTGGAACTCTTCACCGCCAGGAAAGGGAAGAGGCTCAATGCCATCTATGTGCTCCACCCCGGCAAGCCTTATTATGTGAGGACACTGCAGCGGGAAATCCAGGACACGGCCATCGCCCGACTGCTGGCGCACGACAGGACTGGGCTGCAGGAAGGGATGCAGTTCAACGTGGATGCCCTCAACAGCGAGCGCTCACGACTGACCACCCTGCTGCGAAACAATGGCTACTACCGTTTCCATAAGGAGTTTATCACCTTCAGGGCCGACTCCGTCAGGGCCGACCGTCAGGTAGACTTGACACTGGTGCTGCAGCCTTATCGCTCCGGCGACGGGCAGAGCAGTCCCCACAAGCAGTACACGATGGGACGCATTGGCTATACCAGCGGCGCTGTGGACGACACGCTGATCTACCTGCGCCAGTCGGTGCTGCGCGAGAACACATTCCTGGAGTCGGGGAAACCTTATTCCGAGGCTGCCCTTCAGAACACCTATAACCACTTCGGGCGCCTGGGAGCCGTGCAGTATACGAACATCAGCTTCGAGACTGCTGCCGACAGCGGCAGGGTGGATGCGCTGGTGAGCCTGAAGACCAACAAGCCCTCCACTATCAGCTTTCAGCCCGAAGGCACCAATACGGCTGGCGACCTGGGGGCCGCTGCCTCGCTGACCTATCAGAACCGCAACCTGTTTCGTGGCTCGGAGGCCTTCAGCATACGGCTGCGTGGTGCCTACGAGGCCATCCGAGGGCTGGAGGGCTATCGCAATCAGGACTTCATCGAGTACAGCGTGGAGAGCCGCCTGAGCTTTCCGCGCTTCATCATGCCATTCGTCGGCTGGGACGCCAGGCGCCGAACCATCGCCACCAGTGAGCTGTCGCTGCTCTATGATACGCAGAACCGCCCGGAATTCCACCGCCGCGTTGTGTCGGCGGGATGGCACTACAGCTGGAAGCCGCAGAACCAATTCAACCAGTACACCTTCGACCTGATTGACCTGAACTATGTGTTCATGCCCTGGATCAGTGACACCTTCCGAAGGGAATACCTGGAGAACAGCTCTAACTATAATGCTATCCTGCGCTACAACTACGAGGACTTGTTCATCATGAAGATGGGCTTCGGCTACATCTACAATAACGGGCGGATAGCCTTGAAGACGAACCTGGAGACGGCAGGCAATCTGCTCCATGCATGGAGCTCTCTGACGGATGCCAGTCAGTATGGAGAAGGACAGTATCGCGTGTTCAACATTGCCTATGCCCAGTATGTGAAGGCCGATGTCGACTTCACGCAGAACCTGCTGCCAGGCTATCGTGACCAGCTGGTATTCCATATCGGCATCGGACTGGCTTATCCCTATGGCAACAGCCGCGTGCTGCCCTTCGAGAAGCGCTACTTCTCGGGAGGAGCCAACAGCGTGCGCGGCTGGAGCGTGAGAAGCCTGGGGCCAGGCAGGTACAAGGGCCGTGACGGCAACATCAACTTCATCACCCAGACGGGCGACATGAAGCTCGACTTGAACCTGGAGTACCGCACCCGCCTGTTCTGGAAGTTCGCCGGAGCACTCTTTCTCGATGCGGGCAACATCTGGACGCTGCGCGACTACGACGAGCAGCCGCAGGGGCAGTTCCGACTGAAGAACCTGCTGAGCGACCTGGCCGTCAGCTACGGACTCGGCCTGCGCCTGAACTTCGATTATTTCATCATCCGCTTCGACCTGGGCATGAAGGCGGTCAATCCGGCCTATGAGGCGGAGGACGAGGAGCACTACGCCATCATCCATCCCAGGCTGAGCCGCGACTTGGCCTTCCACTTCGCCGTGGGCCTGCCCTTCTGACAAATAAACAATATTTGTTAAAAAAAGACAAGGCTACACAAATTCTTAGCCCTTCACTCTTCTCTCTTCACTTTTTTGTGTACTTTTGCACAAAATATAAACATTAGAATGCTAAGATTCGTATCGTTTGGAAGCGGAAGCAGCGGTAATTGCTATTATCTGAGCACTGCAACAGACGGGTTACTGGTTGATATAGGAGTAGGAATACGAGCGCTAAAGAAGCACTTCAAGGATTATGGCATCCGGCTGAATTCGGTAAGACAGATCCTTGTGACGCACGACCACGCCGACCACATCAAGTCGGTGGGTGCGTTCAGCTGCGAATATGGCGTGCCTGTCTATGCCACAGAGAAAGTTCATAATGGCATAGACCGCAACTACTGTGTGCTGCGAAAAGTGGCTCCCGGCTTGAAGAAGGTGATTACGCCTAGTGAGACCCTGAAGATAGGCGACTTCACCGTCACTCCGTTCTCCATACCTCATGATGCCAGCGAGAATGTAGGCTATCAGATTGATGTGGAGGGCGTCTCGTTTGTCATTATCACCGACGTGGGTAGCGTCACCGAGGAGGTGCGCCGGCACATAGCCAATGCCCACTACCTGATCCTGGAGGCCAACCATGACGTGGAGATGCTCACCAACGGCCCCTATCCAGCCCGCTTGAAGCAGCGTATTCTCAGTGCCAGCGGCCACCTGTCGAATGCGGAATGCGCAAAAGCCATCGCAGAGAATATGACGGAGAAGTTGCGTCACGTGTGGCTGTGCCATCTAAGCGAGGAGAACAATCATCCCGAGCTGGCACGCAAGACGGTGGAGACCATCCTCCGCTCCTACGGCATCATACCCGGCAAGGACATCCAGCTGGAGGTATTGAAGCGTAAAATACCCAGTGGCGTCTACGATTTGATACCCGCCGTTGAGGAATTGTCACTTTTTTAAGCAGAAAAGTTGCAAATTATTTGTTTGTTTCGATGAAAAGTTATAATTTTGCACCCGATTTCAAAAATAGACAACGTAACGATGAGACATCAGAACCTACTTAGCGGCATTATTATTATTCGACTGCAGGGCGCAGGCGGAAGTGATGAGGCGTATATGTAGGTGTTGGTCGTTAGGCATACATGACAGAGCCCTTCTCACTTCCGAGTGTGAAGGGCTTTCTGTTTGCCATCAGAGATTGGAGAAACTTAATTATTAACATAAAGATTGAACAAAGATGAGTGACAGATTGTACATCTTCGACACGACGCTCCGCGACGGGGAACAAGTGCCCGGCTGCCAGTTGAACACTGTGGAGAAAATCCAGGTGGCCAAGGCGCTGGAGCAGCTGGGCGTAGACGTGATCGAGGCCGGATTCCCCATTTCGAGTCCTGGCGACTTTAATTCGGTGATTGAAATTTCCAAGGCCGTCACGTGGCCTGTGATCTGTGCGCTGACACGTGCTGTGGAGCGCGACATCGACGTGGCCTTCGAGGCCCTGAAGTATGCCAAGCACAAGCGCATCCATACGGGCATCGGCACCAGCGACGAGCATATTCAGTATAAATTCAACTCCACCAGAGAGGAAATCCTTGAGCGAGCCGTGGCCGCCACGAAGTATGCCAAGCGCTTTGTCGACGACGTGGAGTTCTACTGCGAGGACGCCGGGCGCACGGAGAATGAGTACTTGGCACGCGTGGTCGAGGCCGTCATCAAGGCCGGGGCCACGGTGGTCAACATCCCCGACACCACGGGCTACTGCCTGCCGCAGGAGTATTATGAGAAAATCAAGTACCTCCGCGAGCACGTCGACGGCATCGACCGCGCCATCATCTCCACCCACTGCCACAACGACCTGGGCATGGCCACGGCCAACACCTTCAACGGCGTGATGGCTGGTGCCAGGCAGGTGGAGGTGACCGTCAACGGCATCGGCGAGCGGGCTGGCAACACCTCGCTCGAAGAGATTGCCATGATACTGAAGTGCCACAAGGCGCTGGGCATCGACACCAACGTCAACACCACGAAGATCTATCCCACGAGCCGCATGGTGTCGAGCCTGATGAATATGCCCGTGCAGCCCAACAAGGCCATCGTGGGGCGCAATGCCTTCTCACATTCCTCTGGCATCCATCAGGACGGCGTGCTGAAGAATGTGCATACCTACGAAATCATGGACCCCAAGGACGTGGGCATCGACGACAACTCCATCGTACTGACAGCGCGTAGCGGAAGGGCTGCCTTGAAGCACCGCCTGCATGTCAATGGCGTAGACCTGGAGGAGGAGAAGCTTGACAAGGTCTACGAGAAATTCCTCGCACTGGCCGACCAGAAGAAGGAGGTGACTGATGCCGACGTGCTGATGCTGGCAGGGGCCGACACCGCCGAGGCCCATGCCGTGCGCCTGGACTTCCTGCAGGTGACCACCGGCAAGGGTGTCCGCAGCGTGGCCTCCATCGGACTCGACATCGCCGGGCAGAAGTTCGAGGCCGCCGCTAGCGGCAACGGGCCTGTGGATGCTGCCATCAAGGCCTTGAAGAAGATTATCATGAAGCAGATGACGCTCAAGGAGTTCACCATCCAGGCCATCTCGAAGGGCTCCGACGACGTTGGCAAGGTTCACATGCAGGTGGAGTACGACGGCCAGCTCTACTACGGCTTCGGGGCCAACACCGACATCGTAACGGCCTCCGTAGAGGCCTACATCGACTGTATCAACAAGTTCAAGAAAGAAGAGTGAAGAAGAATTGAAGGATTGAAGAATTGAAGTTTCGGGCAGCCCCTCGAAGCTGACAAATCGAAAATCGAAAATCCGTAAATCGAAAATAAAAGCAGATGAATACATTATTTGATAAGATATGGGACAAGCACGTCGTCCAGCAGGTGGACGACGGCCCTACACAGCTATATATCGACCGCCTCTACTGTCACGAGGTCACTTCGCCCCAGGCCTTCGACGGCATGCGGGCACGTGGACTCAAGTGCTTCCGTCCGCAGCAGATCTACTGCATGCCCGACCACAACACCCCCACCCACGACCAGGACAAACCGATTGCCGACCCTGTATCGCGGAATCAGGTGGATACCCTGCAGCGTAATGCTGCCGAGTTCGGACTGACCCACTACGGCATGATGTCGTCATCGAATGGCATCATCCACGTGGTAGGCCCCGAGAAGGGACTATCGCTGCCCGGCATGACCATCGTCTGCGGCGACAGCCACACTTCAACCCACGGAGCCATGGGGGCTGTGGCCTTCGGCATCGGCACCTCAGAGGTGGAGATGGTGATGGCCTCGCAGTGCATCCTACAGCAGAAGCCCAAGTCGATGCGCATCAGCATCAACGGCAAGCTGCAGCGAGGGGTGACGGCCAAGGACGTGGCACTCTACCTGATGTCGCAGCTGACCACCTCGGGGGCCACGGGCTACTTCGTGGAGTACAGTGGCGACGTGGTCAGCCAGATGTCGATGGAGGGGCGCCTGACGCTCTGCAACCTCTCCATCGAGATGGGAGCACGCGGAGGCTTCGTGGCTCCCGACGCGACAACCTTCGAATATCTCCGTGGCCGTGAGTTCGCACCCAAGGGCGACGAGTGGGACAAGGCCGTCAGTTACTGGCGAACGCTTCGTAGCGGCTCCGATGCCGTGTTTGACAAGGAACTGACATTCAGCGCCGAAGATATCGAGCCCCGCGTCACTTATGGAACAAACCCCGGCATGGGCATTGGCATCACCGAGGCCATACCCGCTGAGGGGGATGCCAACTTCAGCAAGGCCCTGCGCTACATGGGCTTCGAACCAGGGCAGAAGCTGCTCGGCACGAAGGTCGACTACGTGTTCCTCGGAGCCTGCACCAACGGGCGCATAGAGGACTTCCGCGCATTCGCCTCCATCGCCGAGGGGCGGCAGAAGCATCCCGATGTCACCGCATGGCTCGTGCCCGGATCCTGGGCTGTCGACCGTCAGATCCGGGAGGAGGGCCTCGACAGGGTGCTCCAGGCTGCCGGCTTCGAAATCCGACAGCCTGGCTGCTCGGCCTGCCTGGCGATGAACGACGACAAGATACCCGCCGGCCGGCTCGCCGTGTCCACCTCCAACCGCAACTTCGAAGGCCGACAGGGGCCTGGGGCCCGAACCATACTGGCATCGCCGCTCACGGCGGCGGCAGCAGCCATAACAGGCCAGATCACCGACCCCCGTGCGTTCATTTAAATCGAAAATACGAAAATCGAAAATATTAACTCAAGTTTCCCACCCCTCAAATCTTTTAAGAACAACGAATTAAGACGAATTTTACGAATTTCACAAATGAAAACAGGTTTTACGAATCACATGCGCTCGGCTCTGCCGCTTGCTACAGAAGGGACGCAAGAATTTGCTACGCGCAGGCAATCGCCGCCTGCGGCGAAAATTTGTGAAATTAGTTATAATTCGTACAATTCGTGAGATTCGTCTTCGCTCGAGCTCTGCTCGCTTGCTACCGAAGGGACGCAAGAATTCGTTGTTGAAAAGAAAAGAGTGGGAAAATTCAAATAATAATAAGGTGAAACAGAAATTCGACATCATTACCTCGACCTGCGTTCCACTTCCGCTTGAGAACGTGGATACCGACCAGATCATACCCGCACGTTTCCTCAAGGCCACCACGCGAGAGGAGAAATTCTTCGGCGACAACCTGTTCCGCGACTGGCGCTACAACGCTGACGGAACAGAGAACCGCGACTTCGTACTCAACAATCCAGCCTACCGGGGGTGCATCCTCGTGGCTGGCAAGAACTTCGGCTCTGGCTCCTCGCGCGAACATGCCGCATGGGCCATCGCCGGCTACGGCTTCCGCGTGGTCATCAGCTCGTTCTTCGCTGATATCCACAAGAACAACGAGCTCAACAACTTCGTCCTGCCATGCCAGGTATCGGAGGATTTCCTCGAAGAATTGTTCCGTACTGTCAGGGAGAATCCCGAAAGCCTGGTTAAGGTCGACCTGCCCTGCCAGACGGTCACCAACCTCTCCACAGGCCGCTGCGAGCACTTCGACATCAACGGCTACAAGAAGCACTGCCTGATGCAGGGGCTCGACGACATCGACTTCCTCGTTCAGAACCAAGACAAGACCATCCTATGGGAACAGCAGAACAAGTAGGACAATACCGCCGCATACAGCCTTTCGTGGAGATTATGGACTCCACCCTGCGTGACGGCGAGCAGACCAGCGGCGTGAGCTTTCTGCCCCACGAGAAGCTCATCATCGCACGCATGCTGCTCGGCGACCTCGACGTCGACCGCATCGAGGTGGCCTCGGCACGCGTCAGCCAGGGAGAGCGAGAGGCCGTTGCCATGATCTGCCGCTATGCCGCCAAGGCCGACTGCCTCGAACGTGTCGAGGTGCTCGGCTTCGTGGATGGCGGCAAGAGCATCGACTGGGCCTCCGACTGCGGGTGCCGCACCATCAACCTGCTGGCCAAGGGGTCCCTGAAGCATTGCACCCAGCAGCTGAAGAAAACGCCCGAGGAGCACATCGACGACATTCGCCGAGAGGTGCGCTACGCCCGCAGCAGGGGAGTCACCGTCAACCTCTACCTCGAGGACTGGTCGAACGGCATGAAGGAGTCGCCTTTCTACGTCTACCAACTGATGGATGCACTCTGCGACTCAGGCATACGCCGCTTCATGCTGCCCGACACGCTGGGCATCATGAACCCCCTGCAGTGCATAGAATACTTCCGGAAGATGATCAAGCGATACCCCGACACCCACTTCGACTTCCACGCCCACAACGACTACGACCTGGCCGTGAGCAACTCGCTGGCCGCCGTGCTCAGCGGGGCCAAAGGGCTCCACGTCACCGTCAACGGACTGGGCGAACGCTGTGGCAACGCGCCGCTGTCGAGCGTGCAGGTCATTCTCAAGGATCAGTTCAATGCCAGAACCAATATCCGCGAGGATAAGCTCAACGACATCTCACGACTCGTGGAGAGCTACAGCGGAATAGCCGTGGCGCCCAACCAGCCCATCATCGGCGACAACGTCTTTACACAGGTGGCCGGCGTCCATGCCGACGGCGACAACAAGGGAGGCCTCTACCACAATGCTCTCGTGCCCGAGCGGTTCGGACGCCGCCGAGAGTATGCCTTGGGCAAGAACAGCGGAAAGGCTAACATTGCCCGCAACCTCGAGGAACTGGGGCTCGAGCTGACGCCCGAGCAGACGCGCCGAGTCACCCAGCGCATCACAGAGCTGGGCGACAAGAAAGAGCGCGTCACCCAGGAGGACCTCCCCTTCATCGTCAGCGACGTCCTTAAGCACGATGCGCCAGAGGATAAGGTGAAACTCGTAAGCTATGTGGTATCCACGGCCTACGGCCTGAAGCCTGGAGCAAACATTAAGGTGGAGATCAACGGAAAGCAGTACGAGGCATCGGCCACCGGCGACGGGCAGTACGATGCCTTCGTCAAGTCGTTGCGGTACATCTATAAGAAGTACCTCGACCGCACCTTCCCCCTGCTGGCCAACTATGCCGTCACCATCCCCCCCGGAGGGCGAACGGATGCCCTGGTGCAGACCGTCATCACCTGGAACGACAACGGCCGGATGCTCCGCACCCGCGGCCTCGACGCCGACCAGACGGAGGCTGCCATCAAGGCCACCTTCAAGATGCTCAACATCATCGAGAACGAGCATCAGAATCAGATTTGATGCAATAATTAATAATGTTATGACGTTATGACGTTATAACGCTATAACGCAATAATGATTAAATAGAAGAATATGAAACTCAAGATTGCTATCCTCGCGGGCGACGGTATCGGCCCCGAGATTATGAAACAGGGCGTGGCCGTGCTCGACGCCATCGCCAGCAAGTGCGGGCACCAGTTCGAATACGAAGAGGCACCCTGCGGCGCCCATGCCATCGACCTCTGTGGCGACCCCTATCCCGACAGCACCCATGAGGTGTGCATGCGTGCCGACGCGGTGCTCTTTGCTGCCGTAGGCGACCTGAAGTACGACCATGACCCCACGGCCAAGGTGCGCCCCGAGACCGGACTGCTGGCCATGCGCAAGAAACTGGGACTCTTTGCCAACGTGCGCCCCGTGGCCACCTTCGACTGCCTCATCCACAAGTCACCCCTGAAGGACGAGCTGCTACGCGGAGCCGACTTCGTGGTCATACGCGAACTCACCGGAGGTATGTACTTCGGAGAGAAATACCAGGACAACGACAAAGCCTACGACACCGACATCTATACGCGCCCAGAGATAGAGCGAATACTGCGGGTGGCCTTCCAGACGGCCATGGCCCGCCGCCGCCACCTCACCGTGGTCGACAAGGCCAACGTGCTGGCTTCCAGCCGGCTGTGGCGTCAGATTGCCAAGGAGATGGAACCGCTCTACCCTGAGGTCAAGACCGACTATATGTTCATCGACAATGCCTCCATGCGCGTGCTCACCGAGCCACGGTTCTTCGACGTCATCGTCACCGAGAATACCTTCGGCGACATTCTCACCGACGAGACATCCTGCATCACCGGATCAATGGGCCTGCAGCCATCCAGCTCCCTCGGAGAGCACACACCGCTCTTCGAACCCGTGCATGGCTCCTGGCCCCAGGCTGCCGGGCAGAACCTGGCCAACCCACTGGCGCAGATACTCTCTGCCGCCATGCTCCTCGAGCACTTCGGACTCTCTCACGAGGGCACCCTCATCCGCGAGGCCGTCAGCGCATCGCTCGATGCCAACGTCCGCACCCCCGAGATACAGGTTGAGGGAGGACAGCACTACGGCACCCGCGAGGTGGGCGAGTGGATTGTCAAATACATCAGGGAGAAGTGAATATCATGTACAGACTGGCAGCCATACTTTTCACTTTTCACTTTTCACTTCTCACTGCTCCTGCCCAGAGCCGAAGCCAGTGGCGAGACTCCCTTGAGACCCTCACCGAGCAGCTGCGGCGCGCGCCGGCAGACGTCGACCTGCGCCTGCGCAAGGCAGAGGCCAATATCAATCTGGAGCAGTGGGACTATGCTCTGGCTGAATACGGCAAGATTCTCCATGCCGACGAGCAGAACCTCGCCGCACGCTACTTTCGGGCCTACGTCCACACACGCCAGCAACACTACGACCTGGCACGCGTCGACTACGAGGCGTTCCTCAGCCTTGTACCACTCCATTTCGAGGCACGGCTCGGACTGGCCCACGTGCTGCAGAAGATGGGGCGCCGTTCCGACACCACCGACCAGCTGAACACCCTCGTGGAACTCTTCCCCGACTCTGCCACGGCCTATGCAGCCCGAGCTGCCTTCGAAACGGAGCAGCAGCTATACGACGTGGCACTCTTCGACTGGGACGAGGCCATCAGCCGACAGCCACTCAATGCCGACTTCGTGGTGTCGAAGGCCGACGTACTCATCCGCCAGAACCGCCTGGCCGACGCACGAGCCGAACTCACGGCTGCCGTCAGCAGGGGCATACCCCGCTATGCGCTGAAGGAGTGGCTCGACAAGTGCAGCCGCTGACGGCGGGCATCTCTGCTGTGACTGATGGGCTCATGGGCTGAAAGTTGCACACTCAGGTTGACAAAAAGAAAGAAAAAGGCCGAAATCGGTGAATTTCTGCATAAATATTTGGTGGAATGAAATAAAAAGTGTAATTTCGCGGCGTTTTTACGAAACAAGTATTCAAACATTATAAAATTCGAAAGTATCAAATGAAGAAGTACAACTTTAACGCAGGTCCGTCAATCCTTCCGCGCGAGGTGATTGAGAATACCGCTAAACAGTGTCTTGATTTCAATGGCTCCGGTCTCTCCCTGATGGAGATCAGCCACCGTGCAAAGGACTTCCAGCCCGTGGTCGACGAGGCTGTGGCTCTCGTAAAGGAGCTACTCCAGGTGCCCGAGGGCTACTCGGTGATCTTCCTCGGCGGTGGCGCCTCATTGGAGTTCTGCATGATTCCCTACAACTTCCTCATCAAGAAGGCTGCCTATCTCAACACCGGTGTGTGGGCCAAGAAAGCCATGAAGGAGGCCAAGCTCTTCGGCGAGGTGGTCGAGGTGGCTTCTTCTGCAGATGCCAACTATACCTTCATCCCCAAGGACTGGACTGTCCCCGCCGATGCCGACTATCTGCACATCACCTCCAACAACACCATCTACGGCACCGAGATCCGCCGCGACCTCGACGTGCCCGTGCGCCTGATTGCCGACATGTCGTCCGACATCTTCTCCCGCCCCGTCGACGTCGCCAAGTACGATGCCATCTATGCCGGTGCGCAGAAGAACATGGCCATGGCCGGCGTGACAGTCATTATCGTCAAGGACGACGCACTGGGCCGTGCGCCCCGCGAGATACCCACCATGCTCGACTATCGCACCCACGTGGACAAGGGCTCCATGTTCAACACGCCTCCCGTGGTGCCCATCTACTGCGCTCTGGAGAATCTCCGCTGGCTCAAGCGGCAGGGGGGAGTAGAGGCCATGGACAAGCTCGCACAGCAGCGCGCCGAGATCGTCTACGGCGAGATCGACCGCAACAAGCTCTTCCAGGGCACCGCGCGCGAGGAGGACCGCTCGCTGATGAATATCTGCTTCGTCATGGCCCCAGAGTACAAGGAGCTGGAGAAGGAGTTCCTCGACTTCGCCACCTCCTGCGGCATGGTCGGCGTCAAGGGCCATCGCTCAGTAGGAGGCTTCCGCGCCAGCTGCTACAATGCCCAGACCATCGAGGGCTGCCAGGCGCTCGTGGCCTGCATGAAGGAGTTCGAAAGCAAGCACTAATCAAATGAATCCAGAAAGAATATAGCAAATGAAGATTCTTGTTGCAACAGAGAAACCGTTTGCTGCAGCCGCAGTGAATGGTATAAAGGCAGAAGTGGAGGCAGCAGGCCATGAGCTGGTGCTGCTGGAGAAATACACCGAGAAGCAGCAGCTGCTCGACGCAGTGAAGGATGCCGATGCCATGATTATACGCTCAGATAAGGTCGATGCCGAGGTGCTCGATGCTGCACGTCAGCTGAAGATTGTGGTACGAGCCGGTGCTGGCTACGACAACATCGACCTGGCAGCAGCCACAGCCCACAAGGTGGTGGCTGAGAACACGCCCGGACAGAATGCCAACGCCGTGGCCGAACTCGTGTTTGGACTCCTGGTGATGGCCGTCAGAGGATTCTATAACGGCAAGAGCGGCTCGGAGCTGCTCGGCAAGAAGCTGGGCATCCTGGCTTTCGGCAACGTGGGCCGCAACGTGGCGCGCATCGCCAAGGGCTTCGGCATGCAGGTATATGCCTACGACGCTTTCTGCCCAGCCGAGGCCATCGAGCAGGCGGGCGTTCACGCAGTGACGTGTCAGGACGCTCTCTTCGAGGAGTGTGATGTCGTGTCGCTTCATATCCCAGCTACTCCCGAGACCCGCCAGAGCATCAACTACGCCCTCGTGGGCAAGATGAAAAAGGGTGGCATACTGGTCAACACCGCCCGCAAGGAGGTCATCAACGAGCCCGAGCTGCTCAAGCTCATGCAGGAGCGCGACGACCTGAAGTACGTCACCGACATCATGCCCGATGCCAACGACGAGTTCCGCAAGTTCGAAGGCCGCTACTTCTCCACCCCCAAGAAGATGGGTGCCCAGACGGCCGAGGCCAACATCAACGCCGGCATTGCCGCCGCCCGTCAGATCAATGCCTTCTTCAAGGACGGCGACACCCGCTTCCAGGTAAACAAGTAAATTCCAGAGTATCACACGGGGGGGCTGCCCCCCCTGTGAGCAAAAGAATAAAAGCTATTCATAAAAATTCGTGGCCGATTCATGGTAATTCGTGTTAAAAAACTCTCTCAATTTTTCACACGAATTACCACGAACTGACCACGAATTTCTTCACGAAATGATTTTACTCAGTTGCTCGTCGTTTCCGACTTTTTCTTAGTACCCCAGGCACGAGGTGGCTCCCAGAGCCGTCAGCACAGCCGAGATGATGCTGGCCGCTATCTGCAGTATCCATTTCAATGTCTCTTTCTTCGTCATACGCGATTTTAGTTTTTTGTTTCGACTTTAGACTATAGATTTTTTTGAGGGGGAGTCACACAGATCTCACAGATTTTGCTGCGGGAATGAAGAGGATTGCGACAGGGGGCGTTGAAATCCGTGAAATCCGTGAGATCCGTGTGACATAAAGCCCGCTGCTACGGCTCCGGCTCCGGTGCGGGCGCGGGGTTCACGATGGCGTCGATGGCCTCGCGGGCAGCCTTCGTCCAGCGGAACGAGGCGTCGCCGTTCAGCTCCGCGCGCGCCGCACCAATTTGTTAACCCCCGCCAGGAGCCTCTTATTCCCCATTAGGAGGCTCTTATCAAGCATATTTATGCATAATCCATTGAGCGTCAAACGGTTTGCTGCTCCGGCCAATACGCGCCCCAACTACAAACTACAAACTACATTTAGTAATTTGGGAATTTCAGCGTCAGCGGATTTTTAATTTATTATATATTATAATATATAATAAATTAAATATATATAATATATATACATACCATTATAAATATTTCTCCTCCCTCCCCTCATTAAGGCGGGGGGGAGACAAATGAAATAGTGAAATGTAGTTTGTAGTTTGTAGTTACACAGTGTACACAGGAGGTCAGGAACGATGTGTAAACATAACACGGGGACGGTTCTTTTGTTATCGTGTTCAGATAACAAAAGAACCGTCCCTTTGTTATTTGCGTTCTACGGGGAGCTGACGGGCGACGCTGCGAGCAAGAACCGCGACACGCAGTACTACCAGCAACAGCCTTACATGGTGAAGGGGTTCTGGCGACACCGCACGTGGTGCGAGGGCAACGAACGGCACGAGAACTCGTTCTACATCACTGACATTCAGACGCTTGGCTGACGGCTGTGCTATTTGCATCTAATAGTAAAAAAGTAAATCCGTAAATAGTAAATCGCATCATGTTTACATTTCAAGAAAACACGCATTTCTCTCAGGCTCTTCCTTGTACTAAGGAGGAGTTCTTGGAGCAGGTGAGAAAGCCGAACACGGCTTGGAGGATCGACGCGCGTCGGGCTGTGTTGGCCGCCGTGGAGGCCTCGCGGACGGAGGGAGCGGCCGCCCTGCAGCGGTGGCTCGACTCGACTGACTACCAGCGGTTCCTGAGCAGGAAGGAGGGGCTGAAGAAGGAGTCGGCACGGCGGGCGTGGCAGCAGAAGAGCGACGTCGAGTGGCTGCTGGCCTACGCCCAGGAGGTGAAGGACAACTCGTTGGCCTTCATCTACTGCTGCCGTGAGTTCGACGAGACGCTGACGGAGAAGGGGAAGCCCTTCCGTCACCGGAGGCTGGCGGAGTGCCACCTGAACGGGCTGGTGATGCTCGACCTGGACCACGTGGAGAACCCGATGCAGGTGTGGTGGAAGCTGCGCGGCATGAGGGAGCTGATGGCGCGCACGAAGCTGGTACACATCACCTCGTCGCAGCGGGGCATCCGCATCGTGTTCACCGCCAATGCCGAGGACGGCAACCTGGCCGACAACCAGATCGTGTTCGCCCGGGCCCTGGGCTACAAGGCCGACGAGAGCTGCATCGACGCCACGCGCAACTCGTTTGCGCCGAAGGAGGAGGACATACTGTATATCGACGAAACCATTTTTGACTATTATGACGAGGACTATGACAAGAAGTTTACCCCGATGTATCGGGAAAAGAGGACTCAGCCGCTGCATCACGCGTTTGATGCTGACGGAACTGCGTAAGTACACACCCACTGACCTTGAGGGCGACACCAGGCTGAAGACATGGGCCTACCGCCTGGACAAGGTGGCAGGGGAGCTGCCCCTATGGCCTATCGTGGAAACGGCGTGGGAGTGGACTCGCGACCACTTCCTGCTGGCCAAGCTCAACGATGACGACAAGGCCGACCGTATGCTCTGTCTGCGAGTAAGTTACTACGGCATCTGCATAGCGGCCCCCTTCATCGTGATGAGGCACTGGGACCAGTGGCAGCAGGACAGGACGCTGCCCATCGACGATACGGACAAGCGCCTGTCGGAACTCATCATGGACATCCAGCATGCCTGCTCACGCTACTTCTTCTACGAGTATGCCAAGGCCTACTACGACAACAAGACGCGCGACGCCCTGGCAGGCGGCAGGAATAAAAGGACAAAGACGCGAGCCTCTTACAACGCGCTGCCCAAGGAATTTGAGCTGGAAGATGTGGAAAAGTGCTATGGAGTCACTCATGGGAATGCTACAGTCATTGTTGTACGCCTGGTAAAAGAAGGGCTGGTGGAGAGAATCGCCAAGGGGAAGTATAAAAAGAAGTGTACCGTCATTTAATGCCAACTACAAACTACATTTGAAGAATTGACAATTGATAATTGATAATTGAGATGAAAGAAGAAAACATTGACAAAGGTATGAAGCTCTCCGAGCACCTGGCTTCGCCGAGCGTGGCTTCGCTCAGCCATTTGAGTGAACTCGACGGCGTTCGCTTATCGCCACACTTTACGCTCGGAGAGATGACCAAGACGAGTTATGACACGCGGGACGGCAACATGCCCGACCCTGTAGCGATAGGGAACCTGAGGCGGCTGTGCGAGGACTGGCTGGAGGACTTGCGCTACTCGTACAACACGCTGTACGGAGACCTTCGGGGGCGCAGGGGCTGCTCAGGAAGAGATCCCCGTAGTGATCAACAGCACGTACCGCTCGGCGGAGGTGAACCACCGGTGCAGGGGCTCGCCCACGAGCAACCACCTGACGGGCTGTGCCGCCGACATACGCTGCATGGGGCCGGAGCAGCTGATACGCTACGGGGCCATCCTGCTCGACATGGCCGACGGCAAGCGGCAGGCGTTCGACGAGCTGCTCTTCGAGCGGAGGGGCACGACGTACTGGATTCACCTGGCGGTGCGCCCTGAGGGCAACCGCCGGAGGATAGCCTTCGACATGCGCTGACATCACGGAAGGACGGTTCTTTTGTTATCGCGTCAATGGGATAACAAAAGAACCGTCCCCCCCCTCCGTGTCGCATCACTGGGAAACAAGAAGAGCCGTCCCTCTGTTGGCATCATGTCTGAAATGTAAATCTTTGGTAAACGGTGTGTTTCCCCTGTTTGGGGGACAGACCCGCTGTGCGCTAGTTCGTGGACTGTGCCTTCAAGGCTAATGCCCGCTATATCGTCACACAAGACCATCATTACGATGTTCTGAAACAAACACCGTTTCCTTTCATTGATGTGATTGACATCGATGAATTTGTCAAAGTACTGAAAAGCAGATAGACCTTTATTCATCGTCGTCTGCCTCTTCACCGTTGTTGTGGAAGTTGATGTAGCCGATGGCCTCGCGCTCTTCCCGCGTCAGGCCGTAGAGGTCGGAGATGCGCTGGCCGATGGCCTTGGCCTTCTCGTCGGAGTGTTCTTTCTGGATGTCGAGCACAAGGGTACGGGCATAAAAGGGGCAGCCCCCTGTACATGCTTCAGCTATTGTATGAGTGGCGTAAGCCTTGCACCGACACGTGTGTTGTATGGCAGATGGCACAGACAGTCTCAGCCAGTCGATTGAGGTAATGAAAGCGTTCGTATGAACTTGCGAACGAAGGCATATCATCTGGCCATGGAGCGAGAATAAGAAGCGATCCATAGGCACAAGCCTCGAAACGGCTGCGCTCTGGTTTCCAATAACGGCCAATAGGGTCTGCTTGAAGGTGAATCAGTCGTAGCCCCTGTTTTAATGCCATATTCTTGATACGTTTCTCGCATTCGGATACGCCAGGAGTTACCAGTACGTCCCCGCCTTGTGCTGCCAATACCAGGCGCTGACTCTCCGCTTTCCAGAAATCCGTGTTTTCTGTGGGTATGCCATCTGTATAGCGGTGGAACATCACTTGCTCTTTCTCTGGCTGACGAAGAAGGAGCAAGTTGCCGAAGGCACTGTAGCGCGTGCCGCCAATGGTGATGCACAACGAGCGCTGAAACAGATCGGGATATTCGCGCCGCATCATGTAGCGCCGCGGATTATCGCGGAGATAGCGCTTCCAACTGTCCAGTTGTCCGTCGCGCATGAGGATGTGGTCATTGTAGTTGGGTTCGAAGAGAGGACGGCGATGTTCTGAGGCTGACGCCACAGACACGGTGGCATCCTGCCCCCACCAGGCGCGGCTGACACCGCCTTTGAAAGCACCAACGATGATACCTAGATGTTTGCCTTTGGGCAATGGCTGGTTGATGCGGATAATCATGTGCAGATGGTCTGGCATAAGACACACCTGCCAAACATCGACCATCGGATAGTAATGATGTATCTTGGGTATCTCAACGTCGAGAACAGCCTGCCCCAGGGCCGATGGCCTGAGCCGAGGTCGGTCTCCAGAGCCCCTGACGGTGCCTACAACATCTCCAAAGACAGGCTGACGCCCAGCCACCACTATGGTCACCTCGTATGTTCCTGGCACGGCATAGTTATGCCCATACATGCGGCGTGTCTGACAACTCTCAATCATAATTCTGCCCTATTACCTTGCAAAGGTACAGCTTTCCATCGAAAAATCCCCTCTTTTGCTTTATCAACCCTCTTTTTCTTCATTTTTTTAACATTAGAAAGATGATATCGCCAATGCGCTCATATTCCTCTTTCGTTATTGGTGTCGCAAGGTCTACGATGAGGACTTCATCATAGGTCAGGCCGTAGAGGTTGTAGACTCAAAGAGCCGACGACCTTCTCAGGCAGTAATATCTCAGCTATGCGTTCATACTGCGTGAGGGTGGCTCCGCTGGTTCCCTTGGCCACTTGTCCTGCGTATTGCGACGATGTGCCCATCTGGTCGGCCAGCCACTGATTTGTACGGCCTTGCTCCCGCATAACGCGTTTCAGTTGTAGTTCCATTGTTGTTATGCTTTGTTAGTCATTTCATTCCTTAATTTTCTTCTCCCATTCCTCTATAAAAAGCAGGTATTGGTTCAGTGCTGCCGACATGGAGTGGTGCTTGCGGTCGTTCTCAGCCGCGTAGGCTTGTGAGGCATTCAGCATGTCAATACAGAGGCGTACGTCTTCTGACGATGTATAGCTGAAGATAGAGTCGGCAAGGGCATCTACTTCCTGTTTTCCGCACGATTTTGTCACCAAAAAGTCATTCCGCTGTAAATAA
>CAMHUC010000034.1 GCA_946188155.1 uncultured bacterium
GCAGAGGCGATTAAGAAGCAGTGCCCGGAGGTGGACAAGACCTGCTGCGTGTTGAGTGCTGACGGCAAGATCAAGTATGGACAGCAGGAGGTGAAATCAAAAGATGCCCAGGAAGGTATCATCATGCTGGCAGACTCCACTTTCTTCCAGTTCTTCGACTTTGAGCTGACGAGGGGTGACCGTCTGACAGCCTTGGATGCGCCAGACAAATGCGTCATTACCGAGCGGCTGGCCAAAAGGCTCTTCGGCAGCAGGAACCCCATCGGCGAATCATTGCAGATTGTGGGCAACCGCCATGTGCATATCGTTGATATCAACGGCACAGATCCTTACGACAGCACTTTAGTTTATACCGTCAGCGCTGTCGCCAAGGACTTAGACTATACCGTGCTGCCCAACGAGACGCAGGTCATTGCCAGCATGGAGCGCTACCCGCAGGTGGTGGGCTACGAACTCGAAAGCAACACGTTTGCCTACAGTTCTACGGGCGCTATCAAGGCTTTTCTCATGCAGAAGCCAGGCACGAACCTGGAAAACAAGAAAAAGCAGATGGAAGACTATCTGCAAAAGAACTATTCGGACGCCTGGGGAGGTTACGTACTCCATCTCACACCGCTCACCGACGTCATGTTTGCACCGCAGAATGAGGGCGTCGGCATGCTGAAGGGTGACAGGACGAGGCTCCAGATACTGCTTGCAGCCGTGCTGGCCATCCTCTTCTTCGCCGTGAGCAACTATATCAACCTGACCGTCGCCAATACCGGCTTCCGTGCTAAGGAGATGGCCACGCGGCGGCTCTTTGGCAGCAGCCAGCGCAGCATTTCCCTGAAGTTGATCGTCGAGTCTACGCTGATGGTGGCTTTCTGCTTTGTCGTAGGCTTTATGTTGGCCTGCTGTTTCCAAGACGAGGCGGCCGAACTGTTCAAGGGCAAGATAGACCTGATGAACGATATTCGCGGGGACACCGTAGCGGTCAGCATGGGGTTCGTCTTGCTGACTGGTATCATCTCGGGCATCATGCCGTCGTGGCAGATCTCGCGCTTCCAGCCCATCGACATCGTGAAAGGCAGCTTCCGCTACCGGTCCAAGATGGTGCTGGGCAAGGTGTTCATCATCCTGCAGAACGTCATCACGATCACGATGCTGACTTCTGCCCTCGTCATCTGGCTGCAGTTGGATCACCTCCTTCATGCGCCTTTGGGCTATAACACCAAGGACCTGTATTATGTCTATGCCCCCCAGGGAAAATTCCAGGCTGTCAGGAGCCTGCTGGAGAAGATGCCCTTTGTGGAAGGGATTGGCGTGTTTCAAGGGACAACCTTCTCCAGTTTGAGTTGGAGTTCGCGTACCGTAGTCAGAGACGACGAGAAAGTCCAGGTGCTTCTGGCTGATATGGACAGTACGGCCTTCAGGCTCTATAGGTTGGACATCTTGAAGGACTACGGCCTTACGGATGGAGGCTATTATCTAAACGAGGAAGCCATGCGACAGTTGGGCTATACGGACAAAGACCGCGAGATAGACTGGGGTGGCGGGCAGAAGAATCCCATAGCGGGTGTTCTCCGCGATTTCCACCGTGTCAATGTCTTACAGGATGTGCAGCCTTTCGCCATCCGTCTGCAGGACGATATGGAGTGGCCAGGCTTCTTGGTGAAGACCAATGGCGACAAGAGGGCAAAAGCGGCTTTCGTCGAGATGGTCAAGGGATTAGGTAACACCGATATTGAACTCAAGTGGCTTGTCAGCAGTCTGGACGAAAGCATTGCTGAGACCTTCGAGGAGCAGCAGAACACGCTGCGCATCGTCTCGCTCTTCACCCTCATTGCTATCGTCATCTCGGTGATGGGCTACGTGGGTCTGTCGCTCTTCTTCATCCGCCAGCGCAAGAAGGAGATAGCCATCCGCAAGGTGATGGGCTCCACGTCGGGCGAGGTGTTGCTGCTGATGCTCCGCACGTTCGCCGTTCCCATGCTGGCGTCGTTCATCATCGCCGTGCCTGTTTCCTATTATATCATGAGCGACTGGCTCACCAACTTCTCCTATCGCATCGCGCTCAGCCCCTGGATATTCGCTGCTGCCGGTTTTACCTGCTTCATCATTTCCCTGCTCACCGTCGTCATCCAGAGCTGGCGCGCTGCTTCTGAGAATCCCGTCAACAATATCAAGACAGAATAATAATAGTGATATGAAGAGTAATAATAGAGGGCAAGGAACCCTCATCAAAGTCATTTCGCTGGCCGTCGGACTGACCGTCGGACTGGTACTGATCGCCAAGGTGCAGTTGGAGATGAACTACGACCGCTGCATCGTGAATAAGCAACATGTGTATGAACTGCAGGAGACTCTCCAGCGCAAGGGCGAAGCAAAGCAACAGTTTGGTGCCACGTCGGGAGGTATCGCACCCGTACTGGCTCGCGAGATACCAGAGATACTGAGTGCCACACGCTACACGGCGCAGTTCAGCGAGGAGAAGCTGACGCTTCAGGACGGCAGTCGCCACTACTTCGAAAAGGCGGTGTTTGCCGACTCCTGCTTCTTCGACATCTTCGCAACGACGGTGCTGGTGGGTGATGCCAAGCAGATTCTCTCCACAGCCGGACAGTGCATGATCAGCCGGCGACTGAGTGAGAAGATAGGTGGCGATGTGGTGGGAAAAACTTTTTGCTTCGCCTCTGCCCCACAGAAACCGATGACCATCAAAGGCGTGTTCGACGACTATCCTGAGAACTCCGCCTACAACAGTTTCGATATTCTGATGTCAATGCCCTCCGTTGGCACCTACTCATGGGACGGCACAGAAAACCTGATAGGCAACGACCGCTACCATTCGTATGTGCGCCTGCGCCCCGATGCCGATATGGATAAGGTAAAGAAAGAAATCAAAGAATTGCTACAGCGCATCCTCCCTTGGGACGAACTGAAGCAGGGCGGCTATGCCGATGCCGGCATCGAACTGGTGAGCGTGACAGGACAACGGATGAAGGATACTACCGTTCGCACCACCAGCATCATTCTCTCGGTGGTGGCAGGGGTGATGCTCTTCACGGCTGTGATGAACTATATTCTTGTGGTCTTCAGCACGATGGTGGGCCGTGTACGGCAAGTAGCCCTGCGCAAGGTGCTTGGCGCTCCACGTCGGGAGTTCTATCTGACGTCGCTGAAGGAGTCTGCCGTCCATCTGCTGACGGCATTGGCCGTCATGGCCCTGCTGCTCTGGACAGGACAGGACTGGGTGCGTGACCTTTTAGGCGTAAGCGTCAGCACGCTCTTCTCGGCACAGACTTTCGCCGTGCTCACTGCCGTATGCCTCATCGTGCTACTGTGCTGCGGCATTCTGCCGGGTATCATCTATTCGCACATCCCACTGACCTACGCCTATCGGCTATACAGCGAGAGCAAGAGCGCGTGGAAGTTGTCGCTGCTGGCCTTTCAGTTCATATTGAGCACCATGCTGCTCTGCGTGCTATCTACCATTTACCGCCAATACAACTATATGCTACAGGCAGACATGGGCTATCAGTATGACCGCGTGGCCTACGTCAACGTCAGCGCCCTACACGGCGACTCCATCTATTCACTGGCCCGCGAGATGGAGAACCTGCCCTGCGTCGAGAAAGCGGCAGCCGCCTATTCGCTCTTCTGCGAGCGGCAGAGCGGCGACAATGTGCTGTTGCCAGGCAATCCACGGGAAATGTTCAACTGTGCCAATCTGTTCTTTGCCGAGGGCGGACTGGTGGAAACGATGGGACTTGAGTTGGTTCGTGGCCGCGACTTCAAACGCCTGAGTCATAAAGGTTGGCAGCAAGAAATGCTGGTGGACGAGAAGTTCGCAAGGAAAATGAAAGAGGTGGCGGGCATCGATGACGTTGTAGGCAAGCAGTTCGTCAACTCCTCGGTTGGTGACGAGTATCCTTTTACTGTTGTCGGCATCGTGAAGAACTTTAAGTTGGGTTCGCTGGTATCTGGCGAGGAACGCCCCATGATGGTTGCCAACGGCAATGTCTTTACGCATTATATCATGATAAAGCTTCAAAGCATCACGCCAGATAACCTGCAGGCCGTGCAGCAAGTATGCGACCGCCTCTATCCTGACGCCGAACTGAACGTGAAACTATATTCCAACGAACTGGCCGACAGTTATCAGGAGACGAAGCACACCCGCGACCTCATCATGATAGGTTGTCTGGCATCGCTGCTCATCATGCTTATTGGTTTGATAGGCTATGTACGCGACGAGGTGCAGCGCCGATCGCGCGAATTGGCTATCCGAAAGGTGATGGGGGCCGCTGTCGGCGAACTGCAGGGGCTGTTCCTGCGGAGCATCGCGCTGATAGCCCTGCCGTCCATCATCGTTGGCATCGCCCTGGGCTGGTACTTCAGCACGTTGCTCATGGAGCAGTTTGCCGATAAGGTGGCACTCGCGTGGTATGTCTTCGTAGCCTGTGCGCTCTTCGTATTGCTCGTCATCGCCGCCATCGTGCTGCTCCAAACCTATCGCGTGGCCACCAGCAATCCCGTGAATTATCTCAAGACAGAATAACATGTATCATTCGCATCGAGCTCAGTTCCTGTATGTTCTCATGTACACATCATGTTTACCTGCTTCATCATTAACTGTTGGAACAACGGGAGTTGCTTGTATGGTCTGACTATGACGGCGGTTAACAAGGTTGAACCTATGTAGACAGCCAATATCCAGGGCTGGCTCGCTGCGATTCAATAAAATCAATAAAAGACGTATCACATTTTAAAAACGTATATTATGATCAAACTTGAAAACATTCAGAAGGTGTTCCGCACGGAAGAGGTGGAGACCGTGGCCCTGGGGGGCGTATCATTAGAAGTGAAGAAAGGAGAGTTCGTGGCCATCATGGGGCCGTCGGGCTGTGGCAAGTCAACACTGCTCAACATCCTGGGCCTGCTCGACAATCCCACCGGCGGCAAGTACTGGCTCGACGGCCAGGAGGTGGGCACGCTCCGCGAGAGCCAGCGCACGGCGGTGCGCAAGGGGCAGATAGGCTTCGTGTTCCAGAGCTTCAACCTGATTGACGAGCTCAATGTAGAGGAGAACGTGGAGCTGCCGCTGACCTATCTCGGTGTGCCCAAGAAGGAGCGCCGGACAAGGGTAGAAGAAGTGCTGCGCCGCATGGCTATCTCACATCGCGCCCACCACTTCCCCCAGCAGCTCTCGGGCGGTCAGCAGCAGCGAGTGGCCATCGCCCGTGCCGTGGTGATGAACCCGAAACTGATCCTGGCCGACGAGCCTACGGGTAACCTCGACTCGAAGAACGGCCTGGAGGTGATGCAGATGCTCACCCAGCTGAATCAGGATGGCACCACTGTGCTGATGGTGACCCACTCGGAGCGCGATGCGGGCTATGCCCAGCGCGTGGTCAACATGCTCGACGGCATGCTGGTGGAGGGGAACACCGTATTATGATGCCCCTGACAGAATACCATCCTTTAATGTATCTCTGATAGGTGTCATTTCCTCTTCGCCCACTGGGCGATGCGGCGCAGCGCCTCCTCCGTCTGCTCATGGCTGCCGAAGGCGGTGAAGCGGACGTAGCCCTCGCCTGAGGGGCCGAAGCCGACACCGGGGGTGCAGACGACGTTGGCACCGTAGAGCAGGGCCTCGAAGAATTGCCAGGAGGTGGTGCCGTCGGGCGTGCGCATCCAGACGTAGGGGGCATTCTCGCCGCCATAGCACTCGAAGCCGAGGCTGCGCAGGACGGTGAGCATACGGGCGGCGTTCTCCATATAATAGTCGATGGTGGCCTGCACCTGCTGCTTGCCCTCGGGCGAGTAGATGGCCTCGGCGGCACGCTGCGAGATGTAACTGGTGCCGTTGAACTTGGTACACTGGCGGCGCAGCCAGAGTTGGTTGAGCGGGATGCGCTCGCCCTCGAAGGTGGCCACGCTGACCTCCTTCGGGACGATGGTATAGCCGCAGCGGATGCCCGTGAATCCGGCGGTCTTGGAGAACGAGCGGAACTCGACGGCACACTTGCGGGCACCCCGGATCTCGTAGATGCTGTGCGGTATCTCCGGGTCGCGGATGTAGGCCTGATAGGCGGCGTCGAAGAGGATGAGGGCGTCGTTCTTCAGCGCGTAGTTCACCCACTTGCGCAGTTCCTGCTTGGTGACGACCGTGCCGGTGGGGTTGTTGGGATAGCAGAGGTAGATGACGTCCACGGGACGGCCCTTGGGCAGGTCGGGGATGAAGCCGTTCTCGGCGGTGGTGGGCAGATAGCGCACGTTGGTCCAGCGGCCGTCGCGATAGGTGCCGCAGCGGCCTATCATCACGTTGGAGTCGATGTAGACAGGATAGATGGGGTCGGTGACGCCGATGAAGTTGTCCCAGTGGAGCAGTTCCTGGAAGTTGCCGGTGTCCGACTTTGCGCCGTCATTAATAAAGACCTCGTCGAGACTGAGGCGCACGCCGCGCGGCTGGAAGTCGTTCTTCAGGATGGCCTCGCGGAGGAAGTCGTAACCCTGCTCGGGGCCGTAGCCCCGGAATCCGTCGGCGGTGGCCATCTCGTCGACGGCACGGTGCATGGCCTCGACGACGGCAGGACAGAGCGGCTGGGTGACGTCGCCGATGCCGAGCGAGATGACGTCGGCCTTGGGGTGCATCACGCGGAAGGCATTGACCTTCTTGGCGATGTCGGCGAAGAGATAGTTCGCCTGGAGGTTGAGGAAGTGGATGTTTACTAAAGCCATAATTATTTCGTTATATCGTCATTTCGTTATTCCGACATTTCGTTATTTCGTTATTCCGACATTTCGTTATTTCGTTATATCGTCATTTCGTTATTCCGTTATTTCGTTATTCCGTCATTTCGGCATTTCGACCTCCCCGTCGAAGACGAAGGCGGCGGGGCCAGTCATCAGGACGTGGCCGTCGCTCTCGCGCCACTCGATGTGGAGGGTGCCGCCGTCCATCACGATGTTGCTCTCGCGGCCGGCGCAGCGGGTGAGACAGGCGGCCACGGCGGTGGCGCAGGCCCCAGTGCCGCAGGCCTGGGTGACGCCGCTGCCGCGCTCCCAGACGCGGGTGCGAATGCTGCCGTCGGGCTCCAGTCGGGCGAACTCGATGTTGCAGCGCTGGGGGAAGGCGGGATGATGCTCGAGGATGCGCCCCGTCTGGGCGACCTGGTCGATGTCGTCGGTGAAGATGACGTAGTGGGGATTGCCCATCGAGACGAAGGTGCCCCTGCCAGCGCCGCGTGAGGCCACGAAGAGCGACTCGTCCTCCAGGGCGGGCTCGCCCATGTCGACGGTGACGGAAGTTACAGGCCCCACCCCCTCCCCTTGATGGGAGGGGAGCGGCTGCGCGACATTTCCGTGAGTAGGGAGCGGCTGCGCAACGTGGAGCAAGAGCGTCTTGACGCCCGAGAGGGTGAGCAGGCGGATCTCCGTCTTGTCCGTCAGGCCCCTCTCATAGAGGTACTTGCCGATGCAGCGCGAGGCGTTGCCGCACATCATGGCCTCGGAGCCGTCGGCATTGAAGATGCGCATCGAGAAGTCGGCCTCGGGGATGGGGCTGCGGTCGATGAGCACGAGGCCGTCGGAGCCGATGCCCTTGTGGCGGTCGCTCCATCTGACGGCGGCGGCTGAGGGGTCGGCGATGGGGTGGCGGATGGCATTGACGTAGATGTAGTCGTTGCCGCAGCCGTGCATCTTGGTGAAGGGGATTATTTGCTTCATCGCTATTTCGTTATGACGTTATGTCGTTATGACGTTATGACGTTATGTCGTTATTTCGTTATGTCGTTATCACGTTATTTCGTTATCACGTTATGTCGTTATAACGGCATTTCGTTATATCGTTATTTCGACAGGAAGGCGTCGACGCGACGGGCCGTCTCTATGCCGCTGGCCAGGGCGCGGACCACGAGCGAGGCGCCGCTCTGGGCATCGCCGCAGACGAATACATTCTTCAGACTCGCTTTGCTCGAAGAAGCGTCCCTTTGGGCCGAGCGCTCGGGGTATTCAGGGTGTTCGGGCTTGAGGAAGCCCATCGCCAGCAGGCAGAGCTCGGCCTTGATGACGAAGGGCTCGCCCTTGGCGACCATCAGCGGGCGACCGCCCTGCGGGTTCGGCTTCCAGTCGATCTCCTGCACGCGGACGCCGGTCAGCCGTCCGTCCTGGCCGAGGAACTCCAGGGTGTTGATGTTCCAGCGGCGGGTGCAGCCCTCCTCGTGGCTTGAGGTGGTCTTGAGGGTGCGGGGCCAGTTGGGCCAGGGGTTCTGCGGGTCGTCGGGGCCTTCGACAGGGCGGGGCATGATCTCGATCTGGGTCACGCTGCGGCAGCCCTGGCGGTGGGCGGTGCCGATGCAGTCGGAGCCGGTGTCGCCGCCGCCGATGACGAGCACGTCCTTGCCCCGGGCGGTGATGCGGTCGGCCTTTGAGAACTCCATGCCAGCCAGCACGCGGTTCTGCTGGGCGAGCAGTTCGAGGGCCAGGTGAACGCCCCGCAGCGAGCGGCCGGGGATAGCGAGGTCGCGGGCGGTGGGGGTGCCGGTGGCGATGACGACGGCGCTGAAGGCCTCCCCCGCTCGGCCGAAGGACGCTTGCCTTGGCAAGAAACCCTCCAAAGGAGGGGATGTTTGATTACCTGAAGAGGCGGAATTGCCATTGATATTATGTATCTCAACATCCCCTCCTTGGGAGGAGCTTGGGGAGGCCATGACGCCATATCTGAACTCGATGCCCTCCTGCTCCATCAGGCGGATGCGGCGGTCGATGACGGCCTTGTTGAGCTTGAAGTTCGGGATGCCGTAGCGGAGCAGGCCTCCGGCGGCCTCGTTCTTCTCGAAGACGGTGACGGTGTGGCCCGCCTGGTTGAGCGCGTCGGCACAGGCCAGGCCGGCGGGGCCGCTGCCGATGACGGCGACGCGCCTGCCGCTGCGGACGGCAGGGATGCGCGGCCGGATGTAGCCCTCGCGGAAGGCGGCCTCGATGATGGCGCACTCGTCCTCACGGTTGGTGGTGGGCTCATGGTTGAAGCGGTTCAGCACACAGGCCTTCTCGCAGAGCGCGGGACAGATGCGGCCGGTGAACTCGGGGAAGGGGTTGGTCGCCGTGAGCAGGCGATAGGCCAGTTCCCAGTCGCCGCGATAGAGGGCGTCGTTCCACTCGGGCGCCTTGTTGCCCAGCGGACAGGCCCAGTGGCAGAAGGGCACGCCGCAGTCCATACAGCGCGAGGCCTGCAGCCGCCGTTCGCGGGTGGAGAGCGTCTGCTCCACCTCGCCGAAGTCGTGGATGCGGTCGTTGACGGGGCGGTAGCCCGCCTCCTGACGGCCGATTTCTAAGAATGCTTTCGGATTTCCCATTGTCGTATTTTCTGTTTTATTTTATTGTTTCTTTGTCTTTTAGTGCTCGAGAGGGGTCTCTCGACCACCATCTGATGCTCCGGCAGTGCTCGAGAGGGGTCTCTCGACGGTACTTTTTGCTCCGGCAGTGCTCGAGAGGGGTCTCTCGACGATACTTTTTGCTCCGGCAGTGCTCGAGAGGGGTCTCTCGACGATACTTTTTGCTCCGGCAGTGCTCGAGAGGGGTCTCTCGACGGTACTTTTCGCTCCGGCAGTGCTCGCCGAGGGGTCGGCGACCATACTTTTCGCTCCGGCAGTGCTCGCCGAGGGGTCGGCGACCATACTTTTCCCTTCCGGCGGTGCCCGATCAGTAGTCGCGCTGGATGTCGGCGATCTTCTCGTGCAGACGCGCCATCTTCTCCTGCTCGAGCACGCGCTTGTACTCTATCGGCACCACCTGGATGAAGTCATCCACGGCGCGGGCCCAGTCGTCGAGCAGCCGCCCGGCCAGTGCCGAGCCCGTGTGCAGGTAGTGCTGGCGGACGAGTTCGAGCAGTTCCTTGCGCGTGGCTGAGTCCTCGATGAGGTCGATCTCCACCATGTCCATGTTGCAGAAGTAGTCGAACATGTGGCGCGGGTCGTAGACGTAGGCCACGCCTCCCGACATGCCGGCGGCGAAGTTGCGCCCCGTGGGGCCGAGCACGACGACGCGCCCGCCCGTCATATACTCGCAGCAGTGGTCGCCGGCGCCCTCGACGACGGCCGTGGCCCCCGAGTTCCTTACGGCGAAGCGCTCGCCCACCCTTCCGTTGACGAACAGCTCGCCCGAGGTGGCGCCGTAGAGCCCCGTGTTGCCGGCGATGATATTCTCCTCGGCGCGGAAGTCGTCGCTGCGCCGCGCCGGCGGCAGGATGCTGATGCGCCCGCCCGAGAGGCCCTTGCCGAAGTAGTCGTTGGCCTCGCCCTCCAGCCGGATGTCCAGTCCGCTGACGGCGAAGGCACCGAACGACTGGCCTGCCGAGCCCTTGAACTTGATCTTGATGGTCGAGTCGGGCAGCCCCGCCTCGCCGTATCGCCTGGCGATGGCCCCGCTGAGCATCGTCGTCACGGCGCGGTCGGTATTCTTGATGGCATAGTCGAGCGACAGCTCCTCGCCGTCGTCGATGGCCTTCTGGGCGGCGCGGATGATCTCCTCGTCCTTCACGCCCGTCACCCGGGTATAGGCCCCGCGGTCCCAATAGAGAGCCTTGTCTGTCTCAGGCCGGTGCAGCAGCCGGGAGAAGTCGATGGTCGACCATTTAGCACAAGCCTCCCCCGCTCGGCCGAAGGACGCTTGCCTTGGCAAGAACCCCTCCAAAGGAGGGGATATTTGGTTACCTGAAGAGGCGGAAATTCCAGCAGTATTATGTATCTTAACATCCCCTACTTGGGAGGGGCTTGGGGAGGCTATCAGCTCCGTACGCCCGATGATCTCCTTCAGCGAGCGCACGCCCATCTCGGCGAGGTACTCGCGCACCCGCTGAGCCAAGAACGTGAAGTAGTTCACCACATACTCCGCCCTGCCCTCGAAGTGCTTCCTCAGCTCCGGGTTCTGCGTGGCCACGCCCATCGGGCAGGTGTTGGTATTGCACTTGCGCATCATCACACAGCCCAGCACGATGAGCGGCAGCGTGCCGAACGAGAACTCGTCGGCGCCGAGCATGGCCATGATGATGACGTCCTTCGCCGTCTTCAACTGCCCGTCGGTCTGCAGGCGCACCTGGTTCCGCAAGCCGTTCATCACCAGCGTCTGCTGCGTCTCGGCCAGGCCAATCTCCGGCGAGATGCCCGCAAAGCGCATCGACGAGGCCGGGCTTGCCCCCGTGCCGCCCTCGGCTCCCGAAATAACAATCAGGTCGGCCTTCGCCTTGGCCACGCCGGCGGCGATGGTTCCCACGCCGCTCTCGGCCACGAGTTTCACTGAGACGGCGGCCTCCGGGTTGATGTTCTTCAGGTCGAAGATGAGTTGCGCCAGGTCCTCGATCGAGTAGATGTCGTGGTGGGGCGGCGGCGAGATGAGCGAGATGCCGGGGATGGCGTTGCGCGTCTTGGCGATGATGTCGTTCACCTTGAAGCCGGGCAGTTGTCCGCCCTCGCCGGGCTTCGCGCCCTGTGCCACCTTGATCTGTATCTCCTCCGCGTTCACCAGATATTCCGCCGTCACGCCGAAGCGGCCCGAGGCAATCTGCTTGGTCTTCGACGACAGCGAGACGCCGTCCACCTCCGCGTGATAGCGCCGATTGTCCTCGCCGCCCTCGCCGGTATTGCTTCGCGTGCCGAGTTTGTTCATCGCCAGTGCCAGCGCCTCATGCGCCTCGATGCTCAGCGCACCGAACGACATGGCTCCCGTCACAAAATGGCGGACGATGCTCTCCACCGGCTCCACCTCATCGATGGGCGTAGGCTCGGCGGCCTTCTTCCATCCGAGGAAGTCGCGGATGAAGATAGGCGACTCCTTCATCCCCGGCGTTCCGTCGCCTACCCGTGGCCCTTCGTCGACGATTTTCTCCCACTCCTTGAACTTCTCATAGTTCCCCTGCCGCGTAGCCAACTGCAGGCGGGCGATCGTCTCCGGGTTCCAGGCATGCTCGATGCCGTCCTTTCTCCATGAGAACAGCCCCTGGTTCTTCAGCCCCTCCGTTCCGTATACTGCGGTAGTTCCGCAGTCCGCCGCCTCCTTCATCCGGACAGCATCCCTGGCTATCTCCCTCAGCCCGATGCCGCCGATGGTGCTTACCTCCGTGCCGAAGTACCGCCTGAGCAATTCCTCGCCCAGCCCGATGCTCTCGAAGATCTTCGCCCCGCGATACGAGCGGATGGTCGAGATGCCCATCTTCGACATAATCTTCTTCAGGCCCTTGTCCACCGCCTTGATATAGTTCCGCTCGGCCGTCGCATACTCCTCCTGAATCTTGCCGCGCTTCACCAGGTCGTCGAGCACGGCGAAGGTCATATACGGGCACAGTGCCGAGGCCCCGTAGCCCAGCAGCAGCGCGGCGTGCATCGTCTCGCGTATCTCGCCGCTCTCCACAATCAGCGCCGTCTGCACGCGCTTGCCCACGCTGATCAGGTAATGATGCACGGCAGAGACGGCTAATAAAGACGGGATGGCCGCTTGCTGCGCGTCGATGTCGCGGTCAGAGAGGATGATGTAGTTCACGCCCTCGTCCACGCTGCCCTCAGCATCCCTGCAGAGGTCGTCGAGCGCCTGGCGCAATCCTTCTTCTCCCTTGGAAATTTCAAACGCCATCGCCAGTTTCTTCGTCTTAAATCCCTTATACCTTATATTACATAATATATCGAGTTGTGTGTTGGTCAGTACGGGTTGCGGCAGTCGCACCATCTTGCAGTTCGAGGCGTCGGGCGTCAGGATGTTGGTACCTACGGCTCCGATATATTCCGTCAGCGACATCACCAGTTCCTCGCGGATGGGGTCGATGGCGGGGTTCGTCACCTGGGCGAACTGCTGGCGGAAGTAGTTGAACAGCAGTTGCGGACGGTCCGACAGCACGGCCAGCGGCGTGTCGTTGCCCATCGCCGCCACGGGTTCCTGTCCCGTCGTGGCCATCGGGATGATGGTACGGTCGATGTCCTCCTGCCCGAAGCCGAACTGCACCAGCCGCTGCTCCAGATGCTCCACGCTGTTCGGCACGTGGCGGCCGCTCTTCAGTTTCTCCAACTGCACGCGGTTCTCGCTGAGCCACTCGCGGTAGGGATGGGCCTTGGCCAACTCAGCCTTGATCTCGCCGTCGTAGTAGATCCTGCCCTCCTGCGTGTCTATCAGCAGAATCTTTCCCGGCTGCAGACGCCCTTTGCTGACCACATCGCCCGGCTCGAAGTCCATAACGCCCACCTCGCTCGCCACGACCATCATGCCCTGCCGGGTGATGGTGTAGCGCGAGGGGCGCAGGCCGTTGCGGTCGAGCATGCCGCCCGCATAGCGACCATCCGAGAAGAGCAGCGCTGCCGGACCGTCCCACGGCTCCATCAGTATCGAGTGGTATTCGTAGAAGGCCTTCAGGTCGTCCGAGATGGGGTTCTTGTCATTGAACGACTCCGGCACGAGTATCGCCATCGCCTGCGGCAGCGACATACCGCTCATCGTCAGGAACTCGAACACATTGTCGAGGCTTGCCGAGTCGCTCATGCCCTCCTCCACGATAGGCGAGATGTCCATCCCAAAAGCCTCCCCAAGCCCCTCCAAAGGAGGGGGTGTTTGATTACCGAAAGTGGTTGAAATTGCTGCCGAATTATGTATCTGAACATCCCCTCCTTTGGAGGGGCTTGGGGAGGCTTTTGGGGCTTTTAGCAGCACCTTCTCCCTGGCCTTCATCCAGCCCCGGTTGCCGCGGATGGTGTTGATCTCGCCGTTGTGGGCCAGCAAGCGGAAGGGCTGGGCCAGGCTCCACGTGGGGAATGTGTTTGTGCTGAAGCGTGAATGCACCAGCGCCAGTCCGCTTGTCAGGTAGGGGTTCGACAGGTCGGGGAAGTACCGACGCAGCTGTCCGCTGGTCAGCATCCCCTTATATATAATATTAGTGTTGGATAGCGAACAGATGTAGAAGTCTGAGAGGTGAGAGGCAAGGGGTGAGAGGCGAGAGGATAGTTCTGCCACTCTCCGCTCTATCCTTTTCCTTATGATATATAGTTTACGCTTCAGGTTGGCATCGTCGTCTTGGGAGTATTCTCCCACCTCTAACCTCTCACCTCTCCCCTCTGAATTCCTCGTCACAAACACCTGCTTGATGGTCGGCTCCACCCTGCGGGCGGCCTCGCCCAGCACCTCCGGGCAGGTGGGCACCGTGCGCAGGTGCATCAGTTGCAGGCCCTCGCGCTCTATCTCCTCAATCATGACGGAGAGAATCTCCTGCTGCGCCGCCTCGTCCTTCGGCAGGAACACCAGGCCCGTGCCGTACTTACCTTTCTCCGGCACGGGGATGCCCTGCAGCAGGATGAACTCATGCGGTATCTGCAGCATGATACCCGCGCCGTCGCCCGTCTTGTCGCGCGTCTCGGCACCGCGGTGCTCCATATTCTCCAGCACCTTCAAGGCATTGTCCACCAGTTCGTGGCTCTTGCCACCGTGGATGTTCACCACCATGCCCACGCCGCAGGCGTCGTGCTCATACTGCGGCTGATATAGTCCGTTTAGCTTACCTTTTGTCATATTATCCTTAGTTTAATCTTCTTTTATCTCGATTTCGGGTGCAAAGATAATACAAAAAGTCAGTAAAACAATCGTTTTGATGGCAAAATAATTATTGACGCTCGGACACAAATGACATTTTGTCGCCAAATTGAGTTGTTTCGTTGCGAAACGACAATATTTCAAGCCTCACTGGCTTGCTTTTGTTTACACTTTGCTATTTCGCAGGATTTTTTTGTCGAAAAGTCAAAATTTCTTGCTGCATTTCTCCGTTTTTAGCCGTACCTTTGCCGTCGGAATCTTGCAAGATGACACAGAAACTAAGTATTCACATTAAAAAAGGTAAAAAGGTATGAAAAGGATTGAAGCCATTATCCGCAAGACCAAGTTTGAAGAGGTCAAGGAGGCACTGCTGCATTCTGACATCGACTGGTTTGAGTACCACGACGTGCATGGCATCGGCCAGAGTCGTCAGGAGCGCATCTACCGTGGCGTGCAGTACTCTACCGATGTCATCGAGCGCGTGGCCATCACCATCGTCTGCCGCGACGTGATCATGCAGCCCACCGTCGATGTCATATTAAAGGTGGCAAGCACGGGCCAGGTGGGCGACGGCCGCATCTTCGTGAGCGACGTGATCGACACCTGGAGCATCCGCACCGGCGAGAACGGCGACACGGTGCTCAGAGACAAGAAATAAATAGGGATAACTGAAAGAAATTGCCGTAATTCGCAAGGCTAATCATGGTAATTACGCAAATTTCTTTCCCAATACAAAAATGATTATGGATACAATAGGATTATCACTCGATACCGTATGGATGCTGCTGGCAGCCATGCTGGTTTTCTGGATGCAGCCGGGCTTCGCCCTGTGCGAGGCGGGCTTCACGCGGAGCAAGAACACCGTGAACATTCTGATGAAGAACTTCGTCGACTTCATGTTCGGCTCGCTCTTGTTCTTCTTCCTCGGCTTCGGATTCATGTTCGGCAGCGAGGGGGCGGGCTTCATCGGCGCACCCAACTGGGGCGACCTCTCATTCTATAAGGGCGACCTGCCCGTGGAGGGCTTCCTGATCTTCGAGACCGTGTTCTGCGCCACCTCGGCCACCATCGTCAGCGGCGCCATGGCCGAAAGGACGAAGTTCTCGATGTACCTCATCTACTCGGCCGTCATCTCGCTCATCATCTACCCCGTGGAAGGCCACTGGACGTGGGGCGGCGGATGGCTGTGCAACGCGGCTGACGACGGGTTTATGATGACGACGTTCGGCGACGTGTTCCACGACTTCGCCGGCTCGGCGATCGTACACAGCGTGGGCGGCGTGCTGGCCCTGGTGGGAGCCATTACCCTCGGCCCGCGTCGCGGCAAGTACGGGGCCGACGGCAAGAGCCGCGCCATCCCCGGCCACAACTTGGCGATGGCCGCCCTCGGCGTGTTCATCCTCTGGCTCGGCTGGTTCGGCTTCAACCCCGGCTCGCAGTTGGCGGCAAGCGGTGAGGTGAACCGCATCGCCATCAGCCACGTGTTCCTGACCACCAACCTCGCCGCCGTGGCAGGCGGAACGGCCACGATGTTCCTGACTTATTATAAATACGGCAAGCCCTCGCTCTCGCTGACGCTCAACGGCGTGCTGGCCGGACTGGTGGGCATCACGGCAGGCTGCGACCTCGTCAGCCCCTTCGGGGCCGTCATCATCGGACTGGTCTGCGGCACGGTGCTGGTCTATGCCATCGAGTTCATCGACCACCGCCTGCACATCGACGACCCCGTGGGAGCCAGCAGCGTACATGGCGTATGCGGCATACTCGGCACGCTGATGACGGGGCTGCTCTCCACCTCGAGCGGTGCCTTCTATGGCCACGGCTGGGGATTCTTCGGGGCCGAACTGTTCGGCATCCTGGTCATCGACCTCTGGGCGGCCCTCTGCGGCATCGTGCTCTTCTACGGCATCAAGCGCCTGCACGGCCTGCGTGTCGACGAGCGCATCGAGGACGAGGGCCTCGACATCTATGAGCACGGCGAGTCGTGCTATAACTAAGTGATGTTTCCCACCCTTTTTAAGAACAACGAATTAAAACGAATGAAACGAATTGCACGAATTTGCTACGCACAGGCAATCGCCGCATGCGGCAAACAATTTGTGAAATCAAGAATAATTTGTGAAATTCGTGAAATTCGTTTTCGCTCGAGCTCTGCTCGCTTGCTACCGAAGGGACGCAAGAATTCGTTGTTTTTAGGAAGAATAAGGGGTGGGGACTTCTGTAACTAATTTATAGGTAAGGATTATGAAAAAGATTGTTTTATTTGCAATGAGCCTGGCACTTAGCAGTACCGCCCTTGCACAGGAAAGGCTACGGGTAGGCGAGCAAAGTTCGGGAATGAAGGTGGAGACGACCATCGCGGCCGACTTCGTGAGTGAATACATCTGGCGCGGCCTGAAGTGTGGCGACGTGGCCGTGCAACCGACCCTCGGCGTGGGCTACAAGGGCCTGAGCCTGACGGCCTGGGGCTCATACGGCCTGTCGAACAAGGACGACGTGAAGGAGTTCGACCTGACACTGGCCTACACCATCGGCGGACTGAACATCGGCATCACCGACTACTGGTTCTCGGAAGGTCTCGACCCCGACGCACGCTACTTCAAGTACGATGCCCACGGCACCAACCACCTGTTCGAGGCCAACATCGGCTACGACTTCGGCCCTGTGGCCCTGCAGTGGTACACCAACTTCGCCGGCAACGACGGCACGAACAAGAGCGGCAAGCGGGCCTACAGCAGTTACTTCGAGGCCAGCGTTCCATTCCGTCTGGTCACGGTCGACTGGAGTGCTACAGCCGGAGCCGTTCCATACGCCACCACAACCTACGGCACGACAGGCTTCGCCGTGACCAACCTGACACTGCGGGCCACGAAGGATATCAAGGTGACAAAGTCGTTCTCGATACCCATCTTCGGACAGGTGACGGCCAACCCTTGCGCACAGAAAGCATACCTGGTTCTCGGTTTTACGCTGCAACCTTCTCATTAAGCCATGAACAGAAGGAGCTCGTTTCTTCTGTCGTGGCGAGAGAAGGTCGGACGATAGTCCAACCTTAATCTTCGCCAGGTGGTGTTCCTCCTCCGTAGAGATACGGAGGAGGGATTGTTGTCTCTTCAGGCAAGAATGTTTTTTGCCAAACTGACTTTTCTTTTATCATAAAAGGAACAATGTTTGGCAGTTTGATATTTTTTCATTTCCTTTGCACCCGGTTTTCATAACTGACGCAAAAATGAGTACAGCGATATTGACAATCACCGGTAGTGACGGCACGGGCATCTCTGGGGTGCAGGCCGATATCCGTTTTATCCATGAACTTGGCGGACAGGCTGTCTCTGCCATTACCTCTATCACCGTACAGAACACGCTGGGCATCCAGCAGTTCTACGACTTGCCTGCCGCCATCGTGCGACAGCAGGTGGAGGCTATCATAAACGACCTTCAGCCGCAAGTCATCAAGATCGGACTGTTGCGCCGTGCGGATGTCGTGGAGGCACTGGCTGACGTCTTGCGGCGCTACAAGCCCCGGCATGTGGTCTATGCCCCTGTACTGCATTCTTCCAAGGGCGAGTTGCTGGTCAGCCCTGTGGTATTTGAGGCTATCGAGCAGTTGTTGATACCTTTGTGTACGGTTGTCCTGGCGGCCTCCGACGTGCCCGTTGACTCTCGCCGTCACGGGCAGGCCAACCAGTTGGGATCGGCCGTAGCCTATTATCTGAGTATCGGCGAGACCGACGCTGACGCTATGCAACATGCGAAAGCCTACCTGAGACGGCAGCCTTCCGACTATATCGGTGGCAACAGCCGCAGCGAGGAACTCTACCATCAGTTCGTGGCAACAGTAGAACAGTATTTCCGGCATTATGCCGACGTGGCTTTCTACGCCGAGCAACTCAATGTCAGCCCGCGCTATCTCGGACAGGTGACCAGGCGCGTAAGCGGCCGTTCGCCCAAGGCCATCATCGATGATCGCATCATCGCCGAAGTCACCGCGATGCTGACTGCCCCCCATTTCCCACTGAAGGAGGTGGCCCAGCGGCTGGGATTCTCCTCGCAGGCCCATCTCTCACGATTCTTCAAGAAGCGGAAAGGCGTATCACCCACGGAATATCAACACAGAAAACAATAATAATATGGCAAACGAAAGACAAACGCTGAACCGCCAGTTGGCTCAGATGCTGAAGGGCGGAGTGATTATGGACGTGACAACACCCGAACAGGCACGTATAGCCGAGGAGGCTGGTGCCTGCGCCGTCATGGCCCTTGAACGTATTCCTGCCGACATCCGTGCGGCTGGCGGTGTGTCGCGCATGAGCGACCCCAAGATGATTCGCGGCATCCAGGAGGCGGTGAGCATCCCCGTCATGGCCAAGTGCCGCATCGGCCATATTGCTGAGGCACAGATCCTGCAGGCCATCGAAATCGACTATATCGACGAGAGCGAAGTACTCTCTCCCGCCGATAACATCTACCACATCGACAAGACAAAGTTTGACGTGCCTTTCGTCTGCGGTGCCAAGAACCTGGGCGAAGCCCTGCGCCGTATAGACGAGGGGGCCACGATGATCCGCACCAAGGGAGAGCCGGGTACGGGCGATGTGGTGCAGGCGGTGAGCCATATACGACTTATGCAGAGTGAGATCCGTCGCCTGGTCAGCATGAGCGACGATGAACTCTACGAGGCAGCCAAGCAGTTGCAGGCGCCCTACGAGCTGGTGCGCTACGTCCACGAGAATGGCAAACTGCCCGTGGTGAACTTTGCCGCTGGCGGTGTGGCGACGCCTGCCGATGCCGCCCTGATGATGCAACTCGGAGCCGAGGGCGTGTTTGTGGGCAGTGGCATCTTCAAGAGCGGAAATCCCGCCAAGCGCGCCGCAGCCATCGTGCAGGCCGTCACCAACTATCAGGATGCCCGTCTGCTGGCCCAGCTGAGCGAGGATCTTGGAGAGGCCATGGTGGGCATCAACGAGCAGGAGATAGAGTTACTGATGGCAGAGCGTGGAAAATGAGGATAGCGGTACTCGCCCTCCAGGGGGCATTCATAGAGCACGAGCAGATGTTGCAGCATTTGGGCGTGGAAACCTTCGAGGTGAGACAACTGGCCGACTGGCAACAGCCCAAGGACGGTCTTATCCTGCCTGGCGGCGAGAGCACGGTGCAGATGCGCCTGCTCCGTCAGCTGGGGCTTATGGAGCCCATCCGAAGCGACATCAGTGCCGGTCTGCCCGTGTTCGGCACCTGCGCCGGCATGATCCTGCTGTCTCGTGGCTATCTTGATGCGATGGACTTCCGCGTGCGTCGCAATGCCTTTGGCCGTCAGTTGGGTAGTTTCAATGCTGTCGCTCCTGTAGAAACTGTCGGCAGCGACATTCCCATGACATTCATCCGTGCGCCATATATAGAAGAGGTGCTAAATAATCAATGCCGGGTACTCTCTATCGTTGATGGGCATGTTGTCGCGGCCAAGCAAGGACATCGGCTGGCTGCGGCCTTTCATCCAGAACTGACCAACGACGACAGGATGCACCGATACTTCATGGAGATGGTCTGTTGAATAATAACCAGACACATACACCAAGGAAGAGGGAAGATTGGACTGACGCAGAGACGGGACGATTTTCCCTCTTTACATATTGTAACGAAAAGCTCTTGTTTTTGGGCAAAAAGGAAGAATATGCAAGAGGTATTCCTGCTGAAACTTTACAAAGTGTCAGCCCAACCTGATTTTAACAATCAAAAGTCTGGTAAGAACAAACGTTAATTCACGGAAAGTGCATACCTTTGCAGTCCATAGAATAGACTTGTTTTTATGGATACAAAGTACATTTTCGTCACGGGCGGCGTGGTGTCGTCGTTAGGCAAAGGCATTATCTCTGCCAGTATCGGCAAGCTGCTGCAGGCGCGCGGCTACAACATCACCATCCAGAAGTTCGACCCCTACATCAACATCGACCCGGGGACACTGAATCCCTACGAGCACGGCGAGTGCTACGTGACGGAGGACGGCTTCGAGACCGACCTCGACCTGGGACACTACGAGCGGTTCACCGGCATCCGCACCACCCGCGACAACAGCATCACGACGGGGCGCATCTACAAGACCGTCATCGACCGCGAGCGCCACGGCGACTACTTGGGCAAGACCATCCAAGTGGTGCCCCACATCACCGACGAGATTAAGCGGAGAATGCTCCATACAGAGGTGAGAGGTGAGAGGCAAGAGGTGAGAGATTACTCCCAGCCGCAAGACTATTCTCTTACCTCTCACCTCTCCCCTCTCCCCTCTAATTACGATTTTGTCATCACCGAGGTAGGAGGCACCATCGGCGACATCGAGAGTGCGCCGTTCATGGAGGCCATCCGACAGTTGCGGTGGGAGCTGGGGCGGAATGCGGTGTGCGTACACCTGACCTACGTGCCCTATCTGAAGGCAGCCGGTGAACTGAAGACCAAGCCCACGCAGCACTCGGTAAAGGAACTGCAGGGGATGGGCATACAGCCCGACATCCTCGTGCTGCGCACGGAGCGGCACCTCGATGACGCGCTGCGGATGAAGGTGGCCTCGTTCTGCAACGTCGACCTGGAGTGCGTGGTGCAGAGCGAGGATATGCCAAGCATCTACGAGGTTCCGGTCAATATGCAGCGGCAGGGTCTCGACGCGGCCATCCTGCGGAAGATGGGGATTCCTGTGGGCGAGACACCGGCCATGAGGCCGTGGCACGCATTTTTGGAGAAGCAGCGGAAAGCCGTCACCGAGGTACATTTTGCACTGGTAGGGAAATACGACCTGCAAGATGCCTATAAGAGCATCCGCGAGAGTCTGAGCCTGGCGGGAATATATAATAATGTGAAGGCAAAGATACATTTCGTCAGCAGCGAGGGCATCAGCAGGGAGAACGTCGCTGAGCAGCTGGCGGGCATGGCGGGTGTCGTCATCTGTCCGGGTTTCGGACAGCGGGGCATCGAGGGGAAGATCATTGCTGCCGAATACTGCCGGACGCACGACGTGCCGACCTTCGGCATCTGCCTCGGTATGCAGATGATGGTGATAGAGTTTGCGCGGAATGTGCTGGGCTACGGCGATGCGAACAGCAGCGAGATGACAGCCGACACGGAGCACCCCGTCATCGACCTGATGGAGGAGCAGAAGAACGTCACCAACATGGGTGGTACGATGCGCCTTGGAGCATACGACTGCGAGCTGGTGGAGGGCAGTCGCGCCTACGAGGCATACACGGCGGCAGAAAATTCTTCACTCTTCACTCCTCACTCTTCACTTATCAAGGAGCGCCACCGCCACCGCTATGAGTTCAATAATCAGTATAAGGAGGACTACGAGTCGGCAGGCATGAAATGCGTGGGCATCAATCCCGCTGCCGACTTGGTGGAAATCGTCGAGATTCCGACCCTGCGGTGGTACATCGGCACGCAGTTCCACCCTGAGTATTCATCGACGGTGCTCCATCCGCATCCGCTGTTTATGAACTTCGTCAAATCTTGCGCTCTATCGCAATAACGTTATAACGAGATAACGAATAAAAAAGATATGGAACAGCTGAAGCATGAATGCGGCGTGGCGATGATTCGCCTGCTGAAGCCACTGGACTACTACGAGCGGAAGTACGGCACGTGGGCGTGGGGCTTCAACAAACTCTACCTGATGATGGAGAAGCAGCACAACCGCGGACAGGAGGGCGCGGGCATCGCCTCCGTCAGCCTGACCAACCGGCCCGGCACGGAGTATATGTTCCGTGAGAAAGCCGAGGGCAAGGATGCCATCACCGAGATTTTCTCCCGCGTCACCCAGGCGATGGCGGGCGAACTGCTGATGGGCCACCTGCGCTACTCGACCACCGGCAAGAGCGGACTGACATTCGTTCATCCCTTCCTGCGCCGCAACAACTGGCGGGCGAAGAACCTCTGCCTCTGCGGCAACTTCAACATGACCAATATCGACGAGGTCTTTCAGTTGCTGATACAGCAGGGACAGTCGCCGCGCATCTATAGCGACTCGTATATCACCCTCGAACTGATGGGCCACCGGCTGGACCGCGAGGTGGAGCGGCTCTATGCCGAGGCCAAGGAGCAGGGACTGGAGGGCACGGCCATCACCGACTATATAGACAACCACGTGGAGATGGCCAATGTGCTGCGAACGACGATGAGCCACTACGACGGCGGCTACGTGATGTGCGGGCTCACCGGCTCGGGCGAGATGTTTGCCGTGCGCGACCCCTGGGGCATCCGGCCGGCGTTCTGGTATCAGGATGACGAGGTGGTGGCCGTGGCCAGCGAGCGCCCGGTGCTGCAGACCACCTTCAACATCCGGACGGAGGACATTCAAGAATTAGCCCCCGGCCATGCGCTCATCGTGAGGGCGAAAGCCTCCCCAAGCCCCTCCAAAGGAGGGGGTGTTGAGTTACATAACATCATTGAAATGTGCTCCCTTTTATCTAACCTGACATCCCCTCCTTCGGAGGGGCTTGGGGAGGCTTGTTGCTCCTTCGAACGCATCTACTTCAGCCGAGGCTCCGACCGCGATATCTACCGCGAGCGCAAGCGGCTGGGCGAACAACTCACGCCGGCCATCATGCGGGCCATCGGCGGCGACGTGGCCAACACCGTATTCTCATATATCCCCAACACCGCCGAGGTGGCCTTCTACGGCATGACCGACGGCATCAGGAAACTCGACCACGACGTACGCATCGAGAAGGTGGTGTGGAAGGACATCAAACTGCGCACCTTCATCGCCGAGGGCAACGAGCGCAACGACCTGGCGGCCCACGTCTACGACGTCACCTACGGTTCGCTGCGCCCCTACGAGGATAATCTGGTCATCATCGACGACTCTATAGTGCGCGGCACTACGCTCCGCGAAAGCATCTTCAAGATTCTCGACCGTCTGCACCCCAAGAAGATTGTGATGGTCAGCTCGTCGCCACAGATTCGCTACCCCGACTACTACGGCATCGACATGTCGCATCTCGAAGAGTTGTGTGCCTTCCGTGCCGCCATTGCCCTCATTCAGGAGCGCGGCATGCAGCAGCTCATGGCCGATGTGTACAAGAAATGCAAAGACAAGCCCATGGAAAGGAATCATGTAAGAGACATCTATGCCCCATTCACGGTTGACGAAATCAACCGCAAGATTGTAGACATGCTCCGCCCTGAAGGTATGCAGGCACCCATAGAGCTGGTGTTCCAAAGCATCGAGGGCCTGCACACAGCCTGCCCCAACCACCCCGGCGACTGGTACTTCACAGGCAATTACCCCACGCCTGGCGGCATGCGCCTTTGCAACGAGGCTTTTGAAAACTATGTAGAAAAGACCATGGGACTACGACTATAGACAGCCCCATTAAACTAATAAATCGAAAATTGTAAATCCGTAAATAGTAAATAAAGTTATGTGTGGAATTGTAGCAATCCTAAATGTCAAGGAACAGACACAGGCTCTGCGTGACAAGGCCTTGAAGATGAGTCAGAAGATCCGTCACCGCGGGCCTGACTGGAGTGGAATATACTGTGGCGGCTCGGCCATTCTGGCTCACGAGCGACTGAGCATCGTTGACCCCGAAAGCGGAGGCCAGCCCCTCTACTCGCCCGACAAGAAACAGGTGCTGGCGGTCAACGGCGAGATATACAATCATCAGGACATCCGTCGCCGCTTTGCCGGGCAATACGAATTCCAGACGGGAAGCGACTGCGAGGTCATACTGGCGCTCTGGAAAGAGTGGAGGCAGAACTATTCTCTCACCTCTCACCTCTCATCACTCACCTCTATGCTGGAGCAACTCAGCGGCATCTTCGCCTTCGTGCTCTACGACGAGGAGCGCGACGAGTTCCTCATCGCCCGCGACCCCATCGGGGTCATACCCCTCTACATCGGCTACGATACCGACGGCACCCTTTACGTCGCCTCCGAGCTGAAGGCCCTCGAAGGCCAATGCGAGCGCTACGAGCCATTCCTGCCGGGCCACTTCTTTTATAGTGGTGAGAAGAGAGAGGTGAGAGGTGAGAGAAATGACTTGCAAGACTATTCCCTTACCTCTTACCACTTACCTCTAACCCCTTACTATCGCCGTGATTGGATGGACTACACCGCCGTAAAGGACAACCCCGCCAGCGTTTCCGCCATCCACGATGCACTTGAAGCCGCTGTCCGTAGGCAACTGATGAGCGACGTCCCCTATGGCGTATTGTTGTCGGGGGGACTCGACAGTAGTATCATCTCTGCTATTGCTGAGAAACATAGTGCAATGCGCATCGAGGACAACTCGCAGACCAAAGCCTACTGGCCCCGTCTGCACTCCTTCGCCGTGGGCCTCAAGGGGGCGCCAGACCTGGCCAAGGCCCGCCTGGTGGCCGACCACATCGGCACCGTACACCACGAAATCAACTACACCATCCAGGAGGGGCTCGATGCCCTGCGCGACGTCATCTACTATATCGAGACCTACGATGTCACCACCGTCCGTGCCTCCACGCCGATGTATCTGCTGGCCCGCGTCATCAAGTCGATGGGCATCAAGATGGTGCTCTCCGGCGAGGGCGCCGACGAGATATTCGGAGGCTACCTCTATTTTCACAAGGCTCCGTCGGCCAAGGAGTTCCATGAGGAGACGGTCCGAAAGCTATCCAAGCTCCATCTCTATGACTGTCTGCGCGCCAACAAGAGCTTGTCGGCATGGGGCGTCGAGGGACGCGTGCCATTCCTCGACAAGGAATTCCTGGATGTGGCCATGCGCCTGAATCCTGAAGCCAAGATGTGCGGTCCCAAGGCCCCCGATATTCCCGGAGACTCCGGACAATCCGGACAATCCTGTTCCCCCGGCCACCCCGCCTTCGAGATTGAGAAGCGCATCCTCCGAGAGGCCTTTGCCTCCCTGCTGCCTGCCGAGGTAGCCTGGCGACAGAAGGAGCAGTTCAGCGACGGTGTGGGCTACTCATGGATTGACACTCTGAAGCGGATCACTTCCGAAGCCGTCAGCGACGAGCAGATGGCCCACGCCGCCGAGCGCTTCCCCATCAACCCGCCCAGGAACAAGGAGGAGTATTACTACCGCAGCATCTTCGCCGAGCACTTCCCCAGCGACTCTGCCGCCCGCAGCGTACCCTCCGAGGCCAGCGTGGCCTGCTCTACAGCCATCGCCCTGGAGTGGGATGCCGCCTTCCGCAACATGAACGACCCCAGCGGGCGTGCCGTCAAGGGTGTACACGAGCAGGCCTATTGACAAGCACCCTTGCGCCCGGACCCAAACAAAGAGATGCAGCTGCTCTCACGAGTGGCTGCATCTGCGATTAGTTAGTAATATGATTAGGTCTATTAAGTTGATTGGCCTTGTTTTCAACACTCCCGATAGAAATCGAGAGCTTCGTAGATCTCCTGCTGCGTGGCCGTCTGGTTGATGCGTATGTCGCCAATGCCGCCCAGCAGCGTGAAATTGATGGTCGTCCCCTCGTTCTTCTTGTCGTGGGTCATCAGCTGCAGCAGTCGAGGGTAGTCGTCGCATGTGATGGGCATTCTGCCGTAGTGCTGCCGGATGAAGCCGACCGTCTGGTGCATCTTGTCGGTGGGGAAGCCGGTCTTGAGTGTACTCAGGTAAAGCTCGCATACCAGTCCCCACGCCACGGCATAGCCGTGGAGCACAGGCTGGCGTTCGAGAGCCAGCGACTCAAAGGCATGGCCGAAGGTGTGCCCCAGGTTCAGTGCCTTGCGAATGCCCTGCTCCGTGGGATCCTCAGTGACGATGCGCTGCTTCACAGCCACACTGTCGGCCAACATGCGTTTCAGCTGTACGAAGTCGGGCTGCACGATGTCGAAGCCCAACAGCTCTGCCCACATCTTCTCGTTGCTGATGAGTCCGTGCTTTAGCATCTCGGCATAGCCGGAGAGGATGTTCTGGCTGTCCATAGTCTTGAGGAACTGGGTGTCGAGCAGCACTGTTGCCGCATTGCTGAACACGCCGATTTCGTTCTTCAGCCCACAGAAGTTGATGCCCGTCTTGCCGCCCACGCTGGCATCGACCATGGCGAGCAGCGTGGTGGGTATGTTGATGTAGCGGATGCCGCGCTTGAAGGTGGAGGCAGCAAAGCCACCCAGGTCGGTCACCATGCCGCCACCTATATTTATTAATAGCGAACGCCGCGTAGCCCCCATCCGGCTAAGCTCCTGCCACACGTGTGCCAGCGACTCGAGCGTCTTGTTGGCATCGGTAGCGCCGATGACGATGGTCTGCGCATCGCTGACGCAGCCGAAGCACGCCACTATAGGCACGCAGAGCCGCCGGGTGGTCTCATCGGCCAGCAGAAACAACTTGTCATGCGGACAGTCCGCAATGGCAGCTGCCAGTGCCGGCTCCAATGTGTCTACTATTTCAACCTTTTGCGGGGTCATTCTTTTTAATGGTGGGTTTCTGCGTGCAAAGATAATACATTTTTTCTATACTAACGTAACAATCGGTAAAATAATTGTCCTTTTTACCCTTTTTTTGCATTTGGCGGATTAAACCTTTCCCCGGACGGCGCGTCAAAGGGTCATGTTGGCCGTTTACAGTTGACGGTTTACAGTTTACAGTTGACGGTTTACGGTTTACAGTTTACGGTTTACAGTTGACGGTTTAGAGTTTTGAGTTTATAGTTTATAGCGTAATGAGACGATTATTTATTCTTGCAGTTTTCAGTATTTCAACTATCGTTGCCTTAGCCCAGCGCACAGTGACAGGAAAAGTGGTGGAACAGGACACCCGGGAGGCCATCATCCAGGGCACGGCAGCCCTCATGAGCGGCCAGAAGGTAGTGGCCAACGCCGTGACGAACGCCGAGGGGGCCTTCTCCATCAAAGCCCCGCAGAACGGCAGCTACACGCTGCAGGTGACCTACGTGGGATTCAAGACCTACACAAAGACCATCAAGATAGCCGACGACAAGAACTTCTCGGCAGGCACCATCGCGCTGGCCCCCGACGCCATCATGCTCAAGGGTGCCACGGTGACCGCCCACGCCGCCAAAGTGACGCTGAAGGCCGACACCTTCGTCTACAATGCCAATGCCTTCCGTACCCCCGAAGGCTCGGTAGCCGAGGAGTTGGTGAAGCGCCTGCCTGGTGCTGAGGTGAGCGACGACGGTACCATCAAGATCAACGGCAAGGAGGTGAAGAAGATACTCGTTGACGGCAAGGAGTTCATGACTGGCGACACGAAGACGGCCATCAAGAACCTGCCTACCAACATCATCGACCGCATCAAGGCCTACGACCAGCAGAGCGACCTGGCCCGCGTCTCCGGCATCCAGGACGGTGAGGAGGAAACGGTGCTCGACTTCGGCATCAAGCCCGGCATGAACAGGGGCGTGATGGTGAATGCCGACCTGGCCGCCGGTACCGAGCGCCGCTATGCTGGCCGCGTGTTCGGCGGTGTGATGAAGGACGACCTGAAGGCATTCCTCATGACCAATGCCAACAACACCAACGACATGGGATTCCCCGGCGGCGGTGGCGGAGGCCGATTCGGAGGCGGACGGCAGGGCCTGAACGCCATGAAGATGACGGGCGTGAACATCAACTACGAGAAGAAGGACAAGCTGAAAATCGACGGTAGCATACGCTGGAACCATACCGACGGCGACACCTACTCGAGGTCGGCCTCGGAGAGCTTCTACAGCGGCAGCACCTCCACCTTCGGCAACTCTTTGAGTCAGAACTACTCGCGCTCGAACAGCTGGAACGGACAGATGCGACTGGAGTGGCAGCCCGACTCGATGACCAACATCATGTTCCGCCCGCGCTTCACCTATAACAGCAACGACGGAGAGAGCATCAGCCAGAACGCCACCTTCGACAAGAATCCGTACGACTATAGCGACGACCCGCTCAGGGCTGTCGAGGAACTGGCCAACAAATACGGCATCGTGAAGAACTTCAGCGACCAGAACGGCATCAGCTATAGCGACTCGAAGAGCCTGAGCGGCATGCTGCAGTTCAACCGCCGACTCAGCAGCACCGGGCGCAACATTACCGTACAGCTGAACGGCAGCTGGGGCGACGGCACCAGCAAGAACATCTCGAACAACTACTCTGAGCTCTTCCAGGTGATGAACTATCTGGGCACCGGCGACTCCACCTATCAGACCAACCGCTACAGCCTGACGCCCCAGAACAACTGGAATGCCAGCGCCCGCATCACCTACAGCGAGCCCATCGCCAGGCAGGTATACCTGCAGTTCAGCTACACCTACCAGCACAGCTACACCAAGAGCGACCGTAAGACCTACAGCCTGACTGGCGTGGACTTCTACGGCATCACCCCGCTCTATCGCAACTGGGACGCCTATCTGGGACAGCTGCGCAATCCCCTCGACAGCTATGAGGATACCAACCTGAGCCGACTCTCGGAATACAAGAACGACAACCATACGGCAGAGGTCATGCTCCGCATCGTGCGCAAGGCCTACAACTTCAACGTGGGATTCCAGGTGCTGCCACAGAAGTCGCACTTCGTGCAGGACTATCAGGGCGTGCATGCCGACACCACCCGCACAGTGACCAACTTCACCCCCACCCTCGACTTCCGCTGGAAGAAGTCGCAGACAGGACAGCTGCGATTCACATACCGAGGACGCACCCAGCAGCCCTCGATGAGCGATCTGCTCGACATCGTAGACGACAGCAACCCGCTGCGCATCACCCGTGGTAACCCTGGTCTGAAGCCCTCGTTCACGCAGAACTTCAACCTCTTCTACAACGACTACTTCCAGAAACACCAGCGTGCCGTGATGACGTTCGTCAACTTCTCGATGACCAACAACTCGGTATCCAACAAGACCACCCTGAACACCGAGACCGGCGGTACCATCACCCGTCCGGAGAACATCGACGGCAACTGGAACGGCAACCTCGGCTTCATGTTCAATACGGCCCTCGACTCGGCAGCCTTCTTCAACATCAACACCTTCACCAACCTGAACTATAACCACCGCGTGGGCTACGTCAGCGTGGACAATCTGAGCGAGTCGCAGAAGAGTGCCACCAACACCTTCGGCGTCAGCGAGCGACTGGCCGCCAGCTACCGCAACGAGTGGCTCGAGGTGGAGCTGAACGGGTCGGTGAACTACAACCGTTCGCGCAACGCCCTGCAGGAGAACATCAACCTCGACACCTGGCAGTTCAGCTATGGCGGCATGATCGGCCTGACCGCACCTTGGGGCACCTCGCTGACCACCAATCTCAATATGCAGAGCCGTCGCGGCTATAGCGATGCGTCGATGAACACCAACGAGCTGATCTGGAATGCCCAGGTGGCACAGAGCTTCCTGGCCGGCAAGGCCCTCACCATCTCGCTACAGCTCTACGACATCCTGCGCCAGCAGTCCACCGTCAGCCGTACGCTTACGGCCATGCAGCGCAGCGACACCGAGTATAATGCCATCACCAACTACGCCATGCTCCACGTCATCTATCGTCTGAACCTCTTTGGAGGCGGTGGCGGCATGTTCGGCAGTGGCCGTGGCCCCGGCGGTGGTCCGGGCGGTGGCCGCGGTGGCTTCGGTGGTGGTCGTGGCGGTGGCCGCGGTGGCTTCGGAGGAGGCGGAGGCTTCGGCGGGGGCCGCAGGTTCTAACCCACTGCTCCCATTCGGATACCGCAAAGGTTGCTGCTTCTGACAGCAAAAAGCCGCTCCCAATCGGGAGCGTTTTTTTTCTAATATTAGAGTCTCTTGCCTCATCCGCGCTTCTTAAATTATCCTATTTCATCTGTCATAATTCATTTGGGTCAGGGGACGGTTGGGTCAGGGGACGGTTCTTTGCCCCACTCAAATAATTGCCGAGACAGCCAAATATACTGTGACTTTTATTAATATAGAAGAGATTTTGCTATCATTTACTTGCAGTTATGATACAAATTTTGTATCTTTGCCCCGTAATAACATTTAAGCAACAAGCATATGACGACAATGACTGTAGAAATACCTACCGGACAGGTAGGATGGTTCGAGCAAATGCTGCGGACAATGGGCTGGGTGTTCCGCAAGGAAGAATCGCCCGTCGCTGAGGCCGAGAAGAAACCCCACGTGTTCGAGACCGAGGTAGACGAACTGCTCACGATGTTCAACACCGACCAGATTTCTCCAGAGGAGGTTGACCGCGAGTGCGAACTTGTCAGGGAGGAACTCTACAATGCACGACAGGCCCGTTAGAATTATTATCGACACCAATCTCTGGATTTCGTTCCTCATCGGACTAAAGTCCTCGTCCGCCGTCCGCAACATTCTGACCGACGGCACGGTGAGCATTGTCATGACCGACATCCTAAGGGATGAAATCATGGCCGTGGCCTCGCGTCCTAAGTTCGCCCGATACTTCTCCCCAGAAGCCTGCGACCGCCTGCTCACATTCCTCCGTGCCCGCAGCGAGGACTATCACATCGGTGACATTCCACAGCACTGCCGCGACCCTAAGGATGATTATTTGCTCGAACTGGCCCGCGTGGCAGATGCCGACATACTCGTCACAGGTGACAAAGACCTTACCGACATGCATCTGTTTGGTCGTTGCCTAATCATGACGCTTGCTGAGTTCAAAAAGAAATTCTTATTGGGCCAGGGTACGGTTCTCTGACCCACTCAAATATTGTATCTTTGCCCGCATATTTAATTTATTAATGAAAGGAATGAATGACATCTGTAGTATCAACCAAAAGTGGGTCAGAACCGTCCCCTGATCCGGACGGTTGTTCTATGAATTACGCAAGTAGCATGAATCGCATCAGACTATACCTTCTGGCCCTGACCCTCTCCGTCTGCCACCATCTGGCGGCTCAGCCAGCTCCGAGCACCGTCTCACGGGCACTATGGGCCTCTGTCAATACCGTCAGCAATGCCTCACTGAGCGACTACAAGCAGTATAACGGCAAGTTGCTCCTCTCGTGGCGCGCACTGCCCGAGGACGGTCCCGACATGGTCTACCATGTGTTCCGTCGTGCGGCTACCAAAGTTGCCAACGCCTGCTACCGCGTGACGGGGGCCAAGGGTGTCAGCCATGCCACCTGCTTTCAGGTGGCCACCGTGCCCACAACGGCGACAGTCTACTACCTGCTGCCCGGTGATTTTTTCAGCGGCACGGCTCCCGCCAGCGTCACCGACGATGACGACAAAGCCCGCCTGCGGGCCGCCGCGCTCGACTCGCTCATCATAGGCCCCAACATCTACCGCGACAAATTGCCCTACCTGAGCATCCCCCTGCACAACACCCGTGACGTCTATGCCGAGAGCGACATCGCCTATCAGGCCAACGACTGCTCCGTGGGCGACCTCGACGGCGACGGCCAGATGGAGGTGGTGGTCAAACGGCTGCTCACCGTGCTTGATGCCAATGGTGGCATTATCAGCGACGGCACCGGTGCCGGCAACAGCGACCGCCGTGCCCGCCACTGTGTCGTCTGGGACGCCTATAAGCTCGACGGCACCCTGCTCTGGCGCATCAAGTCAGGGCCTAACATCATCCTCGGCAACAGCAGCAACTTTGCGGTGGCAGACCTCGACGGCGACGGCCGCTGCGAGTTTGTCACCAAAACCGGCGAGGGCACCGTCTTCGGCGACCAGCAGGAGATTGGCGACACCGACGGCGACGGCATTACCGACTATCGCGACCAGTGGGTAACCCACTACACGGGTCCGTCCGGCAAAGGCTCCGGCGGTCCGGAGTTTTTCTCCGTCTGCGACGGCACGACGGGGGCCGAGCTGGCACGGGCCAACTTCATCAGCAGTACCGACCGGGGCTCGGGATGGAAAGCCCAAAGCCAAACATGGGGCGACGACTATTGGAAGCGGGCCAACTCACTTCGGCTGGGCGTGGCCTCATTCACAGGGCACGGCCTCCAGGTGTTTCTCGGTCGTGGTGTCTATGGGCGTACCGTGGTCGAGGGCTGGCAGTACGACGGCCCCGGCCAGCTCACACTCTTGTGGCACTTCGACACCTCCAATGCCGGCGGCGGCAGTCAGAATAAAGACGGTAAGCCCAACTCGGCCTATGCCGGCCAAGGCAACCATGCCTTCAACGTAGCCGACCTCGACGGCGACGGACTGGACGAGGTGATGTATGGCTCTTGCGCCTGGGACAACGACGGCACCGGTCTGTGGTCTGCACGGCTGGGCCACGGCGATGCCAACCACGTAGGGAAATTCCTGCCCGACCGCGAGGGTCTGCAGGTCTACCACTGCCTGGAGAGCGGCAAGACCCAGGTGGCCCTCCACGATGCAAGGACGGGCGAGGTCATCTGGCAGAAGGCAGGCAGCAGCGACAACGACATGGGGCGCTGCATGGTGGCCGACATCGACCCGAAGTCGCCGGGCTGCGAGTTCTGGATGTACGGCAACGAGGTGTACTCGCAGTCGGGCGCAGACCTGGGCTACACCTGCGGATCCTGCAACATGGGTATCTGGTTCGACGGCACACTGACGCGCCAGCTCATCGACGGCGACAAGATAGACGGCTCCTTGGGCCGCACGTTCACACTCTACCGCTACGACATCAGCTACAACAACGGAACGAAGAAGAACCCCGGATGGTATGGCGACTTCCTCGGCGACTGGCGTGAGGAAATCATCATGCCCGATGCCTCGAAGGTGAAAGACCTGAAGATATTCTCCACCTGGTACCCCACCACCCACAAGTTCCCATGGCTCATGACCGACCACACCTACTACATGCAGTGCATTCACCAGCAGGTGGGTTACAACCAGCCCAACAACCTGGGCTACTATTTGGGAACCGACCTCAAGAGCGATGCTGAGGCCTGGGAGGCTGCCCGCCAGGCCGGCCTCGCCGTGGCCGTTCGTCCTGTGACGGTGGCGGCAAACAGTACCGTGGCCGATGAGGCATGGTACAACCTGCACGGCCAGCGGGTCACCATCCCTGCCAAGGGGGGCTTTTATATTCACAACGGCAAGAAAATCATTGTAAAATGAGAAATTGAGAAAAATGGGTCAGGGGACGGTTCAGAACCGTCCCCTGACCCACGCGGGGGCATCCCCCTTTGCCTGTGCGAAAAAAATAATTGGAGGAAGCCTGTTTTTCCACTTCTTTTTTATACTTTTGCACTCCAAACAATACCATTGAATATGAAAACATCGATTTGTAACGTAAAGCCCCTGGTGGCTTTCTATCGGGAAACGTTTATGCAATGCCTGCGCACTGCCCTGCTGACACTTTGCACGGGGCTCTTGCTGTGTGGATGCTCACGTGAAGACATGCCTGCGCAGAGTGAGGACAAGCCTGGTCAGGAGGGGCAGACAGATATACCGCTCATCATCCTCGATACGGACATCGGCGCGGCAACCGACGACCTGTTTGCCTTGGAGATGCTCTACAACTATGAGAGGCAGGGACGCTGCCGGCTGCTGGGTGTCATCGTAGACCGCGAGGGCGAGGGCTGTGCCGCCACTGCCGACGTGATGAACACCTACTGGGGGCGGGGCGACCTGCCTATCGGCGTGGAGCGCGACGGCATCAAGCATTCGAAAGTGTTTACCGACTACCAGTCGCTCCACCTCGTCACCGACGAGCAGGGGCATCCGCTGTTCCGGCGCTCCGTCGGCGACTACTCTGCGCTGCCCGACGGGTGGAGGCTGTATCGCCAGCTGCTCGCGGCCCAGCCCGACGGCAGCGTGAGCATCTGCTCCGTAGGCTTCGTCACCACGCTGAACCACCTGCTGAAGTCGGGACCCGACGAGTTCTCGCCGCTATCGGGCGTCGAGCTGGTCAGGCGCAAGGTGAAAAGCCTCTACATCATGGCTGGCGCATTCGGCGACTCGAAAGAGCCGGAATACAACTTCGGCCAGGGCATGGACTTCGCGCTCGACTTCTTCCGCCTCTGGCCGGACGATGTCAGCATCCAGTTCTCGTCGAACGATGTGGGCGACGGCATCAGCTACCTGCAACAACAGGTGCTCGACGATCTCGCCTGGACTGATGACCGTCATCCCGTCAAGTATATCTATAGTCACTACTATCACGACGACGGAGGCCAGCGCATGTGGGACGTGATGCCGGTGATTCAGGCCGTGGAGGGCGACCATCTGTTCGCGTTCAGCCCCTGGCGCACCGTGACGCTGACTCCCGCCGTAGAGACTCTCTTTGCGCCGTCGGCCACGGGACGCCACCGCTACCAGCTGCCGGGCGACGCGGCGTGGAATGCCGCCATGCTGGAGCGCATACGGACGGCGAACCGGACGGCTCCGCCCGCCGTAGCGTTCGACGCCTCGAAGTATGCCCTCATCGACCTGCACCTGCATCTCGACGGCTCGCTGAGCATCGACGATGCCATCCACATGGCAGCTATGAGCGGCGTGGAGATTCCCACGGACAGGAGCCAGCTGGTCAGGAAACTCATCCAGCAGGGCGAGGTGAAGGACCTGAACGAATATCTTACTATCTTCGACTTTGCCGTGTCGCTGATGCAGACCGAGGATGCCATCAGCTATAGCGTGAAGAGTCTGGTGAAGCGCCTCGACAAGCAGGGGCTGATCTATGCCGAGATACGTTTCGCCCCGCAGAAGCACCGAGAGCGGGGACTGTCGCAGGAAGAGGTGGTGCAGGCTGCCATCCGGGGCCTCAACGACGGACTGGCCGAGAGCCGCAACGGCATCAAGGCCCAGCTCATGCTGTGCTGCATGCGCGACAACGACAACCAACAGGAGAACATGAAGACCATCGACCTGGCCGACAAGTATCTGGGCAAGGGTGTCTGCGGGGCCGATCTGGCCGGGGCCGAGGCCCTGTATTCCACCAACCTGTTCCGTGACATTTTCGCCCATGCCCAGGCATTGGGCGTGCCCTTCTCCATCCATGCCGGCGAGGCCGACGGCGTGGAGAGTATGCGGGCAGCCATCGAGATGGGGGCGCGCCGTATCGGCCACGGTGTGCGGTCGCACAAAGATGCCGCCATGAAGGCGCTGTTGAAGGAGAAGGATATCCACCTGACGGTCTGCCCCACGAGCAACCTGCAGACCCACGCCATCGAGGGTGTCAGCAGCATGACCGACTATCCGCTGCCCGTCTGGCTGAAGGAAGGAGTCTCCGTCAGTGTCAACACCGACAACATGACGGTGTCGAACACTACCGTGAGCCGTGAGTTGCAGCTTCTCTACGATGCCCGCGTCATCACCGCCCGCGATGCGGAGACGATGGTCTATAGCGCCATCAGCCACGCCTTCGCTTCCGACGAGCTGAAGGCCGAACTGACGGCCAGGGCCAGGCGCATCATGAGCCGCTGACCATCCACCACGGCGAGTGGGTCAGAGAACCGTCCCCTGACCCACTTGACCCATGCTAATCGAGACTGGCAGGCACCATTCTACTCAATGCAAAGTCTACCCACTTCTTTATACCCGAAGCTTTCTTTGTATCCTCAAGCCTTGCTATCAAAGCATCTGCACCGAAAGTCTTCCGAAACGACATTTCGTCTTGGGTAACAGGAAATACTTGTAAAAATTCTATTTCCTTATCTGATGATAATTGGTATGTTACTGGTTCAAGCGGATCTGGAAATGGACTTAGCAAGATTGCTCCAGCTTTGTCTGTGTTTGCAGCATAAGTCTCCTCTTCGGAATTGCTGACTGTATGACCAAAAGTCAGGAAACTATCCTCATAAAAAGGAATACGAGCGGTAGATTTCAAAAGCCTGACAGGCCAGTAGTAATTCTCATCATTAAAACTTTCTGGACTGACTGGCCAATCTGGCGGTAAATAAATAAGTAATTCAATGCGCTCATGAGCTAAAGGAGAAGTCTCTTCATCAATATTCATCATGTAAGCACCCAACCCGATGGTACATAAAGTGTAGTAGTTCCGCTTTTTAGTAGGCTCGATGATGGCTATATCTATGCGAGGACCCTCGGATTTTTGTTCGCTCATAACCATATCGTAATTTCCAAATTTCTTCGAGATGAATTTGGACACTTCTTCCATTTCTTCTGTGGAATAGATGTACTGTAAGGTGTCTTTTCCCATTGACAAGATGTTATTACTTACTGATAAATAGATAAATACAAATAATAGTCTTGCTATTCTCATATACCACTCAACCGACCCTTTTTGCGAAACGCTAAGCTGTAAGTTTATATTTAAAAGGTATCCTGCCACCGACGGAGCGGTGAAGATGAGAGGGATACTAAATCGTATCGAGGAAGTACTTGATCG
>CAMHUC010000035.1 GCA_946188155.1 uncultured bacterium
AACCGTAAACTATAAACTGTAAACCGTAAACTATAAACTGTAAACCGTAAACTATTAACTAAAAATCTCCATATTCCCTGGCCATGGCCTTGTTCTTCAGATAGGTTTCCACATCTTTGTCGCCGCGGCCTGACACCGTCAGCACCACCACGTCCTCTGGCTTGAAGCTCAGTTTCTTGAGTGCCGCTATGGCGTGAGCCGATTCGATGGCTGGTATGATGCCCTCCATGCGTGTCAGCTCGTAGCCGCCGTAGATAGCCTCGTCGTCGTTGATGCTCAGCACCTGGGTGCGCCCTCTCTTGGCCATGTTGCAGTGCATGGGGCCCACGCCGGGGTAGTCGAGACCTGCCGAGATGGTGAAGGCCTCCTCTATCTGTCCGTCCTCATTCTGCATCACCAGCATCTTGGCACCGTGGAGTATGCCCGTGGTGCCCTTGTGGATGGTGGCTGCCGTGTGGTCCGTCTGCCAGCCGTGCCCCCCTGCCTCTGCCAGCACTATCTTCACCCGTTCGTCGTCCATGTAGTGGTAGATGGTGCCGGCAGCATTGCTACCGCCTCCGATGCAGGCAATAAGGTAGTCGGGGTAGTCGCGACCGATTTTTTCTTCGAGTTGCCACTTGATTTCTTCCGAGATGACGCTCTGCATGCGGGCCACGAGGTCGGGGTAGGGGTGAGGCCCCATGGTGGAACCCACGATGTAGAATGTGTCCTGCGGGTGGCAGCACCAGTCGCGGATGGCCTCTGAGCAGGCGTCAGAGAGCGTCATGTTGCCTGTGTGCACGGGATGCACTTCGGCTCCCAGCATCTTCATGCGTTCCACGTTGGTGTGCTGGCGCTCCACGTCGGTGGCCCCCATAAACACCTCGCACTTCATGTCCATCAGGGCGCAGACCGTGGCAGTGGCCACGCCGTGCTGCCCGGCTCCCGTCTCGGCGATGATGCGTGTCTTGCCCATCTGCTTGGCCAGCAGTATCTGACCGACGGTGTTGTTGATCTTATGGGCACCCGTGTGGTTCAGGTCCTCGCGCTTCAGGTAAAGCCGGCAACCGTACTGCTCGCTCATCCGCCTGGCATAATAGAGCGGCGAAGGGCGTCCCACATAGTCCTTCAGCAGTTGGTGGTATTCATGCTTGAACTCCTCCGACTCGATGATTGGCAGGTAGGCCTGTTGCAGGTCGCTCACACACTTGTAGAGAATCTCTGGCACGTAGGCACCGCCAAACTCTCCGTAAAATCCTTTTTCATCTACTTGATAACTCATCTTCTATGTTATTTTTTAATCTGTTTAATCTTTGAAATTCCGGCTGTCTAATGACTGAAAAAGACTCGCCGCTGTCGCGACGAGCCTCTTTTATCTTTTGTATGATAACATATATGGCTTGCTTCCCCGCGACTAATTACATCGAGAGTAGCGCCACCACCAATTGTTATACATACACTTCATATAATCTTGTTTTTGTTTTGATTCGGGTACAAAAGTACACATAATATTCTTTTCTGGCAAATTTTTCGGCGTTTTTTTTGATAAATTGAAAGAAAAAGCTTAATTTTGCCGTCAAAATCATAGCAAACGATGACATTAAAGGACTTTTTAACACAAAACGACCGTTTCGCCGCCAATAGTGGCTGCATATTAAAAGTGGTTCGCGAGGGCTATGCCCGTGCCGAGCTTCTGGTTACACAAGAACATCTCAATGCAGGCGGCGTCTGTCAGGGAGGAGTCTACTTTACCCTCGCCGACATCGCCTTGGCAGCTGTGATGAACAGCCGAGAGACTCTCACCTTCGGTATCGAGAACAATATCGTGTTCCTTCATAGTGCTAAGGTTGGCGATATGCTTATCGCCGAGGCCACGGAGGTGTACAATCATCATAAGATTCCTTACGTCGATGTGCGAATCACCAATCAGCGGGGCGAACTATGCTGTGTCGTCACGGGCCTGGCGTATCGAAAAGAGGCGAAATTGCCTGTCGAGGGGTTGATGTAGTGTTAAATTTCACCTCCTATTTGCATTTTTCTTCCTAAAAACTTGCAAAAGACGTAAAATCGCCGTATATTTGCCACCGATAAGATGTTATCAGCCATTTGCTGATGAGACTTATCCTGTATGTTTCGAGGTTGGTAGCGTCCTGCGCCAACCTCCTTTTTTTATGAGTGCGGGGAGTGATGGTCATCACTCCCCGCACTATGCCTCTTACTGTATCTCCCAGCCGATGGCACTCGCACCGAGCACGGCAGCACTGGCTCCGTCGAGGCCGCTCACCAGGAACTGGGCCTTGCCGCGGAATATCTTCAGCACGTGCTTCTCGTAGGCTTCGCGGATGGGCTTCATGATCAGCTCACCGGCCTTCACCATACCTCCGAAGAAGATGAATGCCTCGGGACTGCTGAAGGCGGCGAAGTCGGCACAGGCCTCACCGAGCATCTTGCCGGTGAACTCATAGATCTCCTTGGCCAGCTCGTCGCCTTTGCCGGCAGCGATGCTCACGTCGAGCGAGGTAATCTTCTCCGGATCCATCTCGCGCAACAGACTGGGGCGCTCTGTCTTGGCCAGCAGCTCGCGGGCCGTGCGGGCCACACCCGTTGCCGAGCAGTAGCACTCCAGACAGCCCGTGCGACCGCAGCCGCACAGACGGCCTTCCTCACCACGCACCATCGTCACGTGGCCCAGCTCTCCGGCGAATCCGTCGTGGCCGTAGAGCAGCTGTCCGTTCACCACGATGCCCGAGCCGACGCCCGTGCCGAGAGTGATGACGATGAAGTTCTTCATGCCACGGGCCACGCCGTAGACCATCTCGCCGATGGCTGCAGCGTTGGCATCGTTGGTCAGCGCTACTGGGATGTTGTTCAGACGCTCGCTGAACATCTGGGCCAGGGGCACCACGCCGTCGTGGGCCCAGGGCAGGTTGGGGGCAAATTCGATAGTGCCCTTATAGTAGTTGCCGTTGGGCGCGCCGATACCCATGGACTTAATCTTCTCAATGCCGCCCACCTGGTCGATAATCACCTGCAGTGCCTCCACACAGGCATCCACATAGTCCTCCACCTTTTCATAGCCGCCAGTCTTGATGGCTGTTGTTGCCTTGATGTCACCACGGGCATCCACGATGCCGAATACGGAGTTTGTGCCTCCCAAGTCCAAGCCGATTACGTAGGGCTTGATTGCTGCGTTCTGTTCGTTCATTTTGCTTTATAGTTTTATGTTTATTATCGAATTTGACGGCAAAGGTACAAAAATATTCTGAACTGCACCTCGCTTTCACGTTTTTTATTATAATTTGATGCGCTGAGCCCCTCCGTCGTAGTCTACTACCTGCTGCTTGCCGTCGGGCAGCACCAGTGTGAAGCGTCTGCTCTTGAGCATTCCGGGGTACTCTCCCTGCCGTTCGCCGATAGTCAGTTCGCCGGTCTTGTCATGCCAGCTGAAAGTGATGGTGGAGTAGATGCCCCGCTCGTAGTTGTAGCCGTCGCCCTCATCCTCGTAGAGGGTGAAGCTGCCGTCGGCTCCTGGATAGAGGCGTAGCTCCAGATGGTCCCAGACCTTCTCGCCAGTGTACTGCATCTCAGGCCCGAGGGGCAGGATGCTGCCAGCACGCACAAACATCGGCACGCGGTTGAGCCGAGTCTCGAGTGTCACCGTCTGTCCGCCCCGATACTGACGGCTCGTCCAGAAGTCGTACCACACGGTCCCCTTCGGCAGATATTTCGATGCGCTCTTCGATGCAGTCCAGTCAACTGTCAATCGTAAGGTGTCAACCGTCAACTCTTTCTTCTCCCATCCCGTCATGGCATCCTCGCGAATCACCTTCTCCTCCGTATACTGCGGATCGAGTATCGGAGCTGCCAGGATGGAGCGCCCGAACATGAACTCGTCGGCGATGTCCCACACCCGACGGTCGCTGGCAAAGTCGGAGAACAGCGGACGCAGATAGCTCTCGTTGTTCGACGTCACTTGCCAGGCGGTACTATATAAATAAGGTATAAGACGGTAGCGCAGCCGTATCATCTGCTCGATGGCATCGTAGACGGGTTCGCCCTTCTGTCCGAACTGCCATATTTCGCGAGGCGCATCGGCTCCGTGACTGCGGAACACGGGGCAGAACAGCCCGTACTGCATCCACCGCACATATAGCTCCTGGAACTGTGGATTCCTGGGGGCCGAGCCGCTGCCACGGGTATTGTAGGAACCGCAGAAGAAACCGCCGATGTCGGTGTTGAAGTTGGGATTGCCCGTCAACGAGAAACTCAGTCCGGCAGGCACCTGCTTGCGCAGCATGTCCCACGACGAGGCCACGTCACCGCTCCACATGTTCGAGCCGTAGTGCTGCTGGCCTGCGAAGGCAGAGCGTGTCATGATGAAGACTCGCTTCTGATATGTTCTTAATTCTTCATTTCTTTGGGCTTCGTAGACGCCGCGCACGGTCTCCAGCGGGAAGGCATTGCGCAGCGAGCGCCACGTGCCGCCTGTCACCTGGTGGGCATAGTCCGACTCCCTGGGATTGAAGAAGTCAGGGTCTGTAGAGTCCATCCACCAGGCATCGGTGCCGTAGTCGAAGAGCGTCTTCAGGTACTTCCAGTAGATGGTGCGGGCTTCAGGGCTGAAGGCATCATAGACCTTCACGCCCGAGGGGTATTCCATCACGGGAGGCCAGATGTGCGAGATGCCGCTTTGGGGCCATGTCTCGATAGGCAGTAGCAGACCTTTGGCATCGAGTTCACGGAACTGCCGCGTCTGAGGACCGAAGCTGGCCCAGATGCTGATCATAAAGTGGGCGTGCTTCTTGTGAACGTTGTCTATCATCTCGCGACCTTTCGCGAAGTCCTCCGCGAGGAAGTCCATCGCGTTCCACAGATAGTTCGAACCCCAGTACTGCCAGTCCTGTATGATGCCGTCGAGGGGCACCTGCAGCTCGCGGTACTTGTCGACCACGGCCTCCGTCTCGGCAGCACTCTTGTAGCGCTCCTTCGACTGCCAGTAGCCGTAGGTCCACAGGGGGAACATGGGCACCTGGCCCGACAGGTGGCGCATCTGGGCTATCACGCCGTCGGCTGTGCCGCCCAGCATGAAGTAGTAGTCCACGGCCTCGCCGGCCTCCGAGGTGAACCGCATGCCTTGGGCATCGTCGTCGAACAGGGTGGGGGAGTAGTTGTCCCAGTAGAGGCCCCAGCCCTTGATGCTCTGGACGACGTTCTGGAAGTCCTCCAGGTTCGACTGCTCCATGCGCTTGTGCTCCCCACGGCGGTTCATCCGTCCGTTCTGGATGGTGCCCAGGCCGTAGATGGGTTCGTCCTTGCCGAGCAGGAACGCCTGACTCACATGCCACTCCGTCTCGTTCTGTCGCACCAGGCTCCAGTCCTTCTCCCTCAGCAGCGTCTTGCCGCCAGCTGAGATGAATGTCAGACAACCCGTCCTGGGGTCTATCTTGACAGTCAACTGGCTACTTTTCAGCGTGTTGCCCTTCTGTATGATGCTCACCTCTTCAGGCTCGGCTATCACCACTCGGCTCTGCCGAGCGTATGTCTGGCCTTGAGAAGCCTTCACCACCCTCACAATCGAGGGCGTATAGAACTCCACCTTCACTCGCCCCTGGCCGGTATTCACCTCCACGGGCTTACCGCTCACCGCGATGGCAGCCATCCACAACACTACCGTTATAACAATTGCCTTATTCCTCATTTTGGTACTGATAGATAATACGTCTTTTTCTTTAACAACGAATTAAGACGAATTATACGAATTTCACGAATCGTATATGATTTCACGAATAATATTTGATTTCACGAATGATTGCCCTTCGGCAATGGCCTTCGCGTAGCAAATTGTATATTTTCAAGTCATGTCCCATACGTTCAATTCGTTTTAGAACAATTCGTTAAATTCGTGTAATTCGTCTTAATTCGTTGTTTTTAGTCATTCTCGTCTTAATTTGATGTGGTATCAACTAAATGTCCAGTATCTGCCTGGCGTGCTCCTTCGTCTTGATCTGCTTGCCTGCGAGTATCTGCTCGATGATACCCTCCTCATTGATGACGAACGTGGTGCGGATGGTGCCCATCACCTTCTTGCCGTACATTGACTTCTCGCCCCAGGCACCCATGGCCTGCATCAGTTCCTTATCCACATCGGCTATCAGGGGGAAGGGCAGCTCGTGCTTCTCCTTGAACTTCTGGTGCGATGCTGCCGAATCCTTGCTCACGCCTACCACCTCGTAGCCCGCGCCCTGCAAGGCCTCGAAGTTGTCGCGCAGGCTACAGGCCTCAGCTGTACAGCCGCTCGTGTTGTCTTTCGGGTAGAAGTACAGCACCAGCTTGCGTCCACGATAGTCACTCAGACGGATTTCCCGTCCCTGTTCGTCCTTGCCCAGTATCTCGGGCGCCTTGTCTCCAATGTTCATATACCTTTGATTTAGTTTTAAGTTTCCTTTTTGCTGCAACGATGCTGCAAAGATAATACTTTTTATTCATGCCACAAAGAAATACCGCTGTTTTCTTGTCAAGTTTCATCAGTCGTAGCATTTCTTCGCACCTTTTATTTGCCGTGAATTTGTCTGTAACATCCTCTGTACCCCGTCAAATTCTTAAAAAAAACATAAATATTATGGAAAAGGCGGATGGTCATGGCTTAACGTGAAACAAAATCACTATCTTTGTAGCACAAAACTGCTATAATTGTCAATATAACAGGGGCACGGTGTTACTCTTTACAGAAAGCCAGTGCGTGGCAGAGTTGTTTAAATTATATAAGGAAATAGCGAAATAGTTTTGGATATACAGAATAACAAAAACAAGACAATAAGCGATATGACCAAACAGCAAGCAATACAACTATTCGAAGAACGCAAGGTGCGCACAGTGTGGGATGACCAGGAAGAGAAGTGGTACTTCTCGATAGTGGATGTTTGTGCAGTATTAACAGACAGTCCTAACCCTCGCAATTATTGGAAAGTCTTGAAACATAGGCTAGTAAAAGAAGGAAATGAAACGGTTACAAATTGTAACCAGTTGAAATTACGTGCCGAGGACGGCAAAATGCGTCTGACGGATGTGGCTGATACAGAGCAACTTTTCCGCATCATCCAGTCCATCCCGTCACCCAAGGCCGAACCCTTCAAGCAATGGATGGCCAGCGTGGCCAGTCAGCGCATGGACCAGATGCAGGATCCAGAACTGAGCATCGACCAGGCCATCATCGACTACAAGCGGCTGGGATATAGCGATGCCTGGATTAACCAGCGCATCAAGTCAATAGAAGTGCGCAAGGAACTGACTGACGAATGGAAACGCACAGGCGTGAAGGAAGGTCTGGAGTATGCCTCGTTGACAGACATCATCACGCGAGAGTGGAGCGGTTTTACGACCAAGCAATACAAACACTATAAGGGGCTGAAGAAGGAGAACCTGCGCGACAACATGACTAACCTCGAAATTGCCCTCAATATTCTTTCAGAGGCCTCAGCCACAGAAATCTCGAAGGAGCGCGACCCGAAAGGCTTCAACGCTCAGACCCAGGTAGCCAAGGAAGGCGGCAGCGTGGCCAAGGCCGCCCGCAACCAGTTGGAAAGCAAACTCGGACACAGCATCATCTCAAAGGCCAAGGCCAGTGACTATCTGTTGCCAGAGAGGGATAAGGAAGACAAGGAATAAAACATGCAAAGTGTCAGACACTTTGCATGTCGTTGACGGCAGTGCCAGCCTATGCTGCCTCGTAGAATACCTGCCCTACTCGGTCGATATGATCTCCTATGGGGGAGCCTTTCTTCTTCTCGTAGTCTACCAGGTCTATGGAGTAGAGCAATCCCAGTTCGTCTATCTCGCATTGTATGTCTAACAGCTGGTCATAGTCCAGATTTCGCCCCACAATGGCCAGGTCGATGTCAGAGCCGTTGCGATAATTACCTTTCGACCTGGAGCCGAAAATCACCACCCTCTCAATGTTGGCATGTCGCTGGAACACATTGCAAAGCTCCGTTATTACCGTGTCGCTCAGTCCGAATCTCATAAATCGTCAATATACCTGTCGGCCTCGGTAACTTCCAGCAGTCTCCCACAGGCTTTGTGGAAGTTTGCGTAGCGTTGTACCCATCTGATGTCTGCTGTCATTCCCATTGCATTCTAATTTTGGGCAAAGATACAAAGAATCGGCGAGATAGCAAAGCGATTTTGGAAGAAATCGCAGCTCGCCCTGAAAATAATGGCACTATGAGGGATAATCGGGAAAATTTGTAAAACAGGGATACTTATCGGATCAGAAGAACTGTGATTACTCACTTGAAACGTGGCTACTCTCTGAGGATTGTAGTGAACCTTTCAGTTCATAGAGTAAATACGGAGTTCTCACATTATATAAAAGTGGAACACAAGTTCCACCTTGTTTATATCTAATAACAACAAGAGTGTACGGCAAGTGTATGGTGTAAAATATAAACAATTCTTCAAGTGTGATTATTTGTTAAATAATAAGCGAATTCTTGCGAAGCTTAACGGATTTTTACTATCTTTGTAGCGTCTAAAGCAGACTTTCTTTAGAGAGTTGAGCTGAGGACAGGGCGTTTAGCACGTTGTCTGCAACTTGAATCTGGACAATTCAACTGACCGTAGATGATGAGCAAGAACTTCCACGTCATGGTATTTATGCCCTTATGGGAAATTATATCTTTGGCGTGGACTTTGCTTAATTACACGGTCAGGCAGTCCAGAGCCAAAGTTGCGTAATGAGTTAAAGTTCCCACGCCTTTATCTATTAACGCTGACTTCTGGGGATTGGTTGGCCTTAATATGAAATCAAATAGCTTATACAGACGAATTATGAATACAATGAAGTTTCCAACATTACTAAGTCTTATAATGTTCCTTTTAAGTGGTGTGGTTGTCAGTGCGTGTGGTAAAGAAGAAGATATGGCTGTACAGGCGCAGAACCACAAATTGAAAAAGATTGAATATTTGGATGAGGTTTATCACACCCCTAAAAGTTATTATAGAACATGGCAAACAGATTTCGCTTTTAATGACAAAGGTGAATTAACTAAGGTTGATGAATATAATGTTGAAACGAATACATTCTCAGTGAATTGGGGGTATGGAAATGCTATCGTCGACGAAGGGAGAATCGCTCAAATTCATTATCGTTCTTGGTCAGCCGACCTAAAATATAACAGTAACGGAAATCTAAAAGAAATTGAATGCGATCGAACAAGGTACATCGCTACTTGGGAAGGACAAAACATAAGTAAGATTTCGAGGGTTAAAAAGGATGGGCAGATCGTAGAATGGACAGAATACTCATATACAAACTATCAAGCAGGGATGCTTAGTTATTATGTTTTCTTTAATCCGTTTTGTGAATTTGATTTCCTGGACACAACTGGGGAGTCAGCAGTTTTCTTCACAGGTCTATGTGGGCCTTTATCCCGGAATTTGCCAAAAGAGGTTCGCAGATGGAGTAAATACGGGCAAGACGGCAAGGGGTTGGAAGATGTTAATGCAGTCCTCACTATGACCTATTCATACCAGATGAACTCATTGGGCTTGCCTGCTCATGTTACCATTGAGGGGAAAGACTTTTTCGATTCTGCTGAAAAAAAGATAGATATGGACATAACATGGGAAGAATAGATATTAAAAACTCCCGACCTGTGCGTTTGAAATTCGTTCCATTGCTCTATGCGCCGCCGCTCCCCTTCATCGAAGGGGAGCGGTTGGGTTGGGGTTAGTGATTACGGTTCTCCTAATCATTCTTTGAAAAATTGGGATCACTGTCGCTAAAAAACTATGGTATGATGGTCTATAACCTCAATGCCATCATCGCTGTCGGCTTAGTCATGGGGCACCTGGGGTGAGGTCAGGACTCATTGATCTGTTCCCCAAAGATTAGAATAGCCATAGCCGTGGGACAGGCACGGTGTTATTCCTACACTTCTCGTTAGGGATGTGGATTCGCAATACGTGGACTTATGGTAATGAGGAAAAGCGTATTGATGCTCTAGCCAAAGACTTGGGAGAAGATGTCTTCTGGGATGCTGATTCTATGTCTTCTGCAATTCTCGAGGATATAAGAAATACCTAAAGAAGAGTTGTGCAAAAGACAAAAAGTAACATAAGGTATGTAACATTTTTGTTTTTTTGCATAATTTATAAAGAAAAGTTTTGTATCTTTGCAACAAAAATAAGATTATTACAAGATGAGGATCAAGGAATTTAGCATCGACAACCTGTATTACGAATACAACTTCAGTCACACGCTTGACGAGAAGGTGAATATATTTGTGGGTAATAACGGTTCGTTCAAGACCACCCTCTTACGGCTTCTGCGACATGCTATTACCTACGAGAAAAACAGTCAATTCTTCCAAAGTCGTCTAACAAAAGTCACTTTTAAGGATGGTATGGTTATGGAGTACCATGAGACAGAAAATTTGCTTTCCAAGGACAGGGATGGCGAAGACACATTGAAGAATGTCACTTCATGGACACCGATGTTGGGCGGAAAGGAGATTCGGGAATCAGAATACAGAAAACTGGTGAAACTGGACTTCGTTTCTACCTTCGATGTGAAAGGCGACGGCAAAAGCACACAGGACAGTTATCTTGACATTCGATTGGAGAAGTTGCAAAGTGATTACGGCTATTACCTCTCAGACCTGGTGAAGGAATTGACCGAGCGCATTAACTCAAACAGTAGCATCACCAAGGCAGAACTTGACAAGATTAACGAGCGGAAGAATCTGTTCATAAGTCTTGTGAACGAGTGTTTTGCTGAGACGGGAAAAACGCTTTCAAATGACTCAACCAAGCTTGTTTTCTTAAAGGATAACACTATCGGTATCTATCCCAAAGAACTCTCTTCAGGTGAGAAACAGCTTTTGATAATTCTACTTACCGTTCTGTTGGAACGCGGAGAGGAATACATTCTGATGCTTGATGAGCCGGAAATCTCCATGCACATCAGTTGGCAATACAAACTGATAGACATGATTCTTCGGCTGAATCCCGAAGTACAGATTATCCTCACGACCCATTCTCCGATGATTTTTGCAGACGGATGGGGCGACAAGGCCATTCGCATGGAAGATATAACCATTAATACTCGAAAGTAATGGCTGACGTATATAAAGAACAAGCACAGTTTATACACTAAATGTGGGTAACTGCTTTTAATATAAGCGATTGCGATATTTTTCATATACACTAAACGTACACTTTATATACACTAAACGTACACTATTTGTTCACCAGTCGGGAGATGAGTGAGGCTTCTCGGTAACTAACCTGGGGTTAGTCGGTAGGAAAGTGGGACTTTGGACGGAGGAAAGTGGGACTTTGGACGGAGTAAAGTCGGACTGATTGTTAGGAGGCTACTTTGGGAAAATAGTAACTTCCTAATTCTTCTACGGAGCCTTGTATTGACAGAAAAGGACCTTCCTTTTCAGGAAAAAGTGCTTCTGCTAGCGTAAAAATTGCCCTTTAGTGTATATAAAGTGTATATAAAGTGTATATAAAGTGTATATGGATTTATATGTAAATAGTTGGTAGTGAACTTGATTTGGTAATTTAGTGTATAAGTGTATATGATATTATAAAATTTTCTTGGAATTATCATCAGTTTTACGTCGAAAAGTTTGCTCGTTTGAGAAAAAATGATTATCTTTGTCGGCGTATTCAGAAACCAACGATATCAGACAATGAAAGTAACACTACTGAAACCCTACAGGAAGACAGAGACCATCAATCGGCTGGCCATCGAACAGCTGGCCGACATCATCCGCGACTGCCGGCTTCGCGAGAGCGTAAGGAGGCTCCGCGAGGTTTACCACCTGATGCGCGTCATCAGATATGACGACGGGCGGGTGCATACCAATTTCAAGGACGGCGTCCAGCTGCCCCGCGTCTGCTTCTCGGCAGAACTGGCCAACAAGCAGGGCCAGCAGCAGGTGCTCAGGTACAACGGACTCGTGACGCTGGAGCTTAACGGCCTCGGCAGCTACGACGATGCCGTCAGGCTGCGCGATGAGGCCAAGCGCCTGCCTCATACGCTGATGGCGTTTCTCGGAGCCAGCGGCAAGTCGGTGAAGATAGTCTGTCGCGGCGAGCTCTTTGCCGACAGCAGGGCCGACGGCGAGGCGCTGCCCTCTGATGAGGCCGATATCCGCCAGTTCCACCTTAATCTATATCGCGAGGCCCGCCTTTCCTATTCCGCCCAGCTGCATACCGACATCGAGTCGCTGCCGCAGCCGCTCGGCCGTACCGTCTATCTGAGTGCCGACCCCGAGATGGGCTTCAACCCCGGGGCGGAGCCTTTCTACGTAGATGCGCTACCCTGCAGTGAGGCGCAGAGGGAGGTGGACATCTCGCAGGAGAGCAGCTATCTGATGCCCGGACGCACCATCCAGCGCAGCTATCGCATGAACTGGCTCTTCATCGTGGAGAATGTGTTGGGCCACTATTTCGAGCTGCCCGACGAGAGCCGGCAGGAGACGCTGCTGATGCAGGTGGCTACCTGCTGTCTGAACGAGGGCATCCCGATGGGGGCTGCCGTACAGATGACGATGGAGCACCCCGTGCTGAACACCGACCGCCTGCTGCTGGAGAAGACCTTCTCCGCCGTCTACAGCGTGGCCCTGCAGGCCGACTACCGCAAGAAGCACAAGCTGCAGCCGCTGAAGAGCGTGCCCGAGGACACGCTGCTGATGATGAAGACCGAGATGTTCCTCAATGCCAACTACGACATGCGGAAGAACGTGATGACGGGTGTGGCCCAGTATCGCAGGAAATTCAGTGACGATCCGGAGTTCTACGACCTCGACCAGGAGGTGCGCAACGATATGACTATCAGCGCCAAGGAGCTAGGACTGAAGACGTGGGACAAGGACATAGAACGCTTCATCGAGTCGTCGAGGATCGAGAAATATGACCCCGTGAACAGCTGGCTCGACAGTCTGCCCGGTTGGGACGGCCGCGACCGCATCGCAGAGCTGGCAGCCCGCGTGCCCACCAACCAGCCGCAGTGGGAGAAGTACCTGCGCACCTGGCTGCTCGGCATGGTACACAACTGGCAGGACGAGAAGGCGCTGACGGGCAATGCCCTCGTGCCGCTGCTCATAGGCCGTCAGGGCTGTGGCAAGACGCGCTTCTGCGGCATACTGCTGCCCCCCGAACTGCGGCCCTATTATAATAAGGAGATCAACTTCAAGAACGAGGCCTCGCTGAACCTGGGCCTGACGGGCAATGCGCTGATCAATCTCGACGAGTTCGACAAGGTGACCCTCCGCCAGCAGGTGGTGCTCAAGTACCTGCTCTCTACGGCCGATGTCAAGTTCCGTCCGCCCTACGGCAAGGCGATGAAGCAGTACCGACGCTACGCCTCGTTCATCGGCACCACCAACGAGATGAAGCCGCTGACAGACCCTACCGGAAGCCGCCGCTTCGTATGCGTCGAGGTGACGGGCGACATCAATTTCGACGATACCATCGACCATTGCCAGCTGTTCGCCCAGCTCAGGCAGATGCTCAGGGAGGGTGCTCGGCCCTATTTGCAGGACGAGGAGATCAGCCTGCTGATACGTGAGAACGAGCGCTTCCAGCGACTGAGCAGCCTCTCGGAGATGGTCAGCGATGCCTTTCAGGCACCTGTGGCCGACGCCGACGGCCGATGGTGGAGCCTGAAGGAAATCAGCGAGCAGCTCTCCAGCCGCTTCCGCAGCTACGATCCCAAGACCAGCTTCCGACGCCTCGGCTCCGAGCTCACCAACCATCCCCTCCGGTTCCGCAGCCGTCGCGTCAGCAGCGGCTGGCAGTACTTCATGAAGGCCCGGTAGCCGCGTTTCATGCCGAATCAACAAGTTTCCATTAAAATATTTGAAGGTTACAGAAATATTAGGTATCTATGCCAGCGTATTAGCTATATAAGGAAATGAATCATATCTGCTGCGTCACCCAAAAGTGGGTCAGAGAACCGTTCTGCCTCACGCATCCATCCAAAGAATCAATGAAAAAGTGGGTCAGAGAATCCTGACCCACTAAATCGGCGAATTTGGCAATTCATTTGTAGTATTCATCCATCATCCTGCCCAGTGCTTCGATGTCGTAGAACGACTCGGGGTGGTTCTTGCGGTCCAGCAGTTTGTGAGGCTCGATGCCTGGGTCGACGCTTTGCCCGCCGAAGTAGGTGGCGTGGCTGCGGAATGAGGAGATGCAATAGTCCAGTCCGTCGGCGGTAGACAAGTGCTGGATGGCACACGAGCCTCCTCCCGACATCTCGCCGATGATGAGTGCACCGTGTTCCTTCATCTGGGCAGTAAACAGGTTGCCGCACGACCAGGTGCAGGCGCTGCACAGCACGCCGACGTTCAGACGGTTCTTCACCTCCTAGTCTTTCTCGTCGTACTTGCCGGGTCAGAAGGAGTCCATCTTCAGGAAATCCCGCAAGTGGACATGCTTGATGCCATCAACGTTAGTATGCCCGTAGGTGCGGTCCATTGATACAACATATTTGGGGTGGTTGTCGCGTATCTGTTTCAGATTTCCGAATTCCCTGTCAACTGTGTCCTCAGAGGCCAGCAGATAGGTTACTTGTACATATATAGTGCCTTCAGGTCTTTCTGCTACGAAATCAATCTCAGCCTTTTGCAACTGACCGACGTAGACTGTATAGCCCAAACGTGCAAGATGCTTGTAGACCACGTTCTCCATCACCTTTTCTATATCAAATCTGCGATTTCCGCCGATGATGATATTCCTGATGCCTAAATCTTCGAAGTAGAATTTGTCGTCAAACTCCATGATTTTCTTGCCGTGAATATTGTAGCGTTCTACGCGGTCTATGATGTAGGCGTTGCAGAGATAGTCCAGATAGCTAAGTATGATGTTGGTCGTTGCACCGGTGTTCTGGCTTTTCAGGAAGTTTGCAATACTGCGAGCCGAGAACTGCTTCCCGATATTGTCGCTGAGAAAGCGGATGAGCGTCTTCAGCAGTGGTATGTTCCTTATTTTCTCACGCTCGATGATGTCACGCAGGAGAATGGTGTTGAATACATTCATCAGATAGTCTCTCACAAGATCTGGATTCTCCAGTCCCATCAGTCTCAGGCCAGGTAGCCCACCGTTCTGAAGATACAGGCCTAATGATTCGTCATTATCCTCTAACGTGTGGAACATGAGAAATTCCTGATAGTTCAGCCCGCGGATACGATAGTCGATATATCTGCCTCTGAGTCTGGTTGCCAGTTCCCCTGACAACATCTTGGCATTACTGCCTGTCAGCATAATCTCACACAGGCCACCAGCCTGCAGGTCGAGCACGGTCTTCTCAAACTCTTCTATCTCCTGGACTTCGTCAATAAAGAGATAATTGTCCTTTCCTGGTGCAAGGCGTTCCTTCACATACGATTCAAGATCCTTGTAGTTGACAATATTGTCAAACTCAGCCCTCTCCTTGTCTATATATATAATGTTGGCGTTGTCATCACGACGCTTTTCCTCAATGACCGCTTTCATGGTATAGCTCTTACCGACACGTCTCTGACCAATGAGCGCGACAATCATTCTGCGGCCAAGCATTTTTCGTATTCTATCCGAGTACCCCTCTCGTTCTAATAGTATCTGTTCCATTATATAATGAATTTTTTGCAAATATAGCAAAAACGTTTGGTTTACCCAAAAGAATTGGGCATTTAATCAAAAGTGTTATCTATATTTAACACAATTCTATCGTACTGCGCCCTTCGCCCCGCTTGACGACCTTGATTTTGGTGGGAATACGCTCATCGAGTTCCTCGCGGTGGGAGATGATGCCCACACGGCGGTTGGACTGGCCGGCTATCTCCTGCAGTTTCTCGAGGGTAGACATCACGGAGTCGAGGCTCCGCTCGTCGAGGGTGCCGAAACCCTCGTCGATGAAGAGGATGTTGACGTTCATGTCAGGGCGGTTGAGCGAGGAGAGGGCCAGCGACAGTGCCAGCGATATCATGAAGCGCTCGCCACCAGAGAGGACGGTGACGCTGCGCACCTGTTCTTTGTTGTAGCGGTCGAGTACGAGGATTGACAGTTGCTCATTGGCCTCGCTGCAGGTCAGGCGGTAGCGGTCGGTAATCTGCTCCAGATAGATGTTGGCGTTGTTGAGCAGGGGGCGCAGGATATAGGTCTGCACCAGCGTACGGAAGCGGGTGCCGCCGAAGATGCTGTTCAGCTGGTCCCAGCGGGCGAATCGCTGCTTGGCCTTGTCAAGTTGGGCCTCAATCTCCTTCAGTCGCTTGATGTTCTTCTGGTGCAGGTCGAGCTTGGCCTTTGCCTGTGTACACTGGGCAAGCGCTTCGTCGCGCAGACTGCTGTCGGAGGCTTTCTTCTCTTCGAGCAGTTGCTTGTCGGGCAGGTCGGAACGCTCTGTAATCCCCAGTTCCTTGCAGGCAGCGTCTATTTGCCGTTGTGCTTCTGCTGCGGCATCCGTTCTCGATTTCAACTGGGCATCCACATCCGTTACCAGTTTGCGGGCTGTCGCCACTTGCGCCTCTTGGCAGGCAAGCGTTTTCAGGTGTTGCTCTGTCTTGCCCGACTCCTGATAGTATATGGACAGGAGTTGCCCGGAAGTTGCGATAGAGGCTTTGCTGTCGTTCAGTTTCGAGACAAGCGATGTAACCTTGCTCATCAGACAGGTCCACTCCGAGTTGATGTCCTTGCACGGATAGGCCTGCGAAGAGGTGCTGGGCACCCAGTCGGGACACGACAGCATGATGTCCTTGCTGTATTGCGAAAGCGTTGCTATCAGTGTCTTGGCCCTTTCGTGCTCCGTCAGACTGTCGGCAAGCAGTTTCTTCTGGTCAGCATACTTCTTGGCATCGGCTTTCAACAGTTTGCGCAGGGCTTCCGTGTCTGCGAGCCAGTCTGGGCAGTAGTTGGCCATCAGGCTGCTGATGTCGGCCTTGACGGCTTCGCACTCCTGCGCGAGCTCGGCGTGCTCCCTTTCGAGACGGTCGATGTCTTCGGCATTGGCCTTCACGGCAGTCTCGGCCTTCAGTCTTGCCGTGTCGGCCTTGGCTTTCTCGGTGTCGAAAGGTCTCTTCCCTTCTATCTGCCTGTTGATGTCTTTCTGCAGCTGTTCAGCCTCGCTCTGTGCCGCTTCAAGTTGAGTGACGGATGCTGACAGCAGGCCGATGGCGGTGGCGATTTGCTGCGACAGGTCCTGCTGCAAGTCGAGCCCCAACAGAGCAGCCTTCTCGTCTATAGCCTTCTGGTCTCTTGCAATCTTTCTCTCGTTTTTCGCGAAAAGAGTCAGATTGCCGTTGTGCGTTCCGTCGAGCTGTTTGAAATTTCCCAGGGCCTGGTCGCGGAGTGTCTCTGCCCGTTTCAGGCTTTCCTTGGCCTGTCGCTGTTCTGCTTCGAGTGGTGTGAGCATGTCCTTGAAGTCATCGTCTATGTGAATGTGCCCGATAGGCTGACCGCACAGCGGACAGTTCTCTGTATGCTCCTCGTAGAGCCGGTGGCGCAGTTCCTTGATCTTCTCGTCCAGGCTCATCTTCATGGTGGTCAGCCGCAGGGCTGCCCTGTCAGCTTCCTGCTTCTTGGCCTGATAGTTGGCATCGGCCTTCTCGCTGGCTTCGCGGAGAGCCTTCAGCGATTCTTCTTCAGTCCGGAGCTTGTCTCTTAGCGTCTGGTTCTCCTCCCTCAGGGGGCAGAGGTTGCCGATGGCCGTCTGCAGGGCGGTCAGTTCGTGCTTGCGCGTGTTCAGCTTCCTCAGCTCGTCGATGACGGCCTGAGGGTTCAGTTCAGCGCGTTTCTTGTTCAGCGCGTCAATCAGTCTTTGCCTTTCGCTGACGGCTTCCTCCGCTTCCTGGGCATGGTTAACGGCTTCTGACATGGCTTTCGCCAGGCCTGCGGTCCTGGCCTTCGCCTGTTCCAGCTCAGCCAGAAGTGTGCCCCGCTTCTTCACCTTGCCGAGATACTGGCTTATCTTCAAGTCGGTCTCGCCTGCCTTGGCGAAGAGTGCATCGTGACGAGCCTGTCCGTTCACCCATTCCTCCATTTCCCGGATGTTCTCTTCTTGCGTGTTGGCCTTGCCCCGCCTGTAGGCAATGTCGGCAGTGAGCAAGCGGAAAACCTCCTCAGCCTGTCTGAGTTCTGTCGTATACTTGGCTTCCTCGTGCCGTGCCTTAGTCAGGTCTGCGAGTTGCTGCCGCTGGGTGGTGGTGGAATCCCAGTCGGTGAAGAGTGCCTTCGCCGCCTTATACTCGTCGCCAGCCCTCCTGGCTTCCAGTTCCTCTTTGGCCAGGTTGGCTTCCGTCTGCTTCATTTCATTCCGGAGGACAGCCTCCACCAGCTTCAGCTTGTCCTCAGTAGACTTAATCGCCTTTCCATATTGCGTCATCTGCTCCAGCCAGGCCTGTTGTTCCTTGGCCGTCTGTTCCACCTGCTTGTCAGTCAGCGTATGGGGCTTTTCGGTGTCATATTGTGTCTGGATTTGCCCCAGTGAGTCCTTGGCCTTCTTCCAAAGGCTCTGGATGGCCTCGCCGTAGGCAGAGAAATGCTGGGTGTTGGTGAGCTGCTCCAAGATGTCCTGCCGTTCCTTCTTGTCACCGGTCAGGAAATTGGCAAACTGTCCCTGCGCCAGCATGGCCATGCGTCCGAACTGCTGGAAGTCGAGGCCCACGGCCTTGAGGATGGTCTGCTCCACGCTGTCCTTGGTCCAGTCGCCATCGTCGATACGTATCTCCCATACGGGCGACCTGTGCTTCAGTGGCCGTATGCCGGTGGCCTTGTCTTTATGTCCGAGCTTGACTCCAAGCGTCAGGCGTGCATGATACGCCAGGCCGTCATTGCCTTCGAAGATCACTTCGCTGTAACTGGCGTCCTTCTCTGAAATCCCCAGGCGCGTGTATTGCTCGATGCTGGCCACTCGGATGCTTTCTCCCTCGGCATCGGTGTACTCGTTCTTCGTGACATTGGCCACATCGGCTATGCGTGGCGTTTTCTTATAAAGAGCCATCGATATGCCGTCGAGGATGACGCTCTTTCCAGCTCCCGTATCTCCCGAAATCAGGAAGATGGAGGCAGGGGAGCCTGTGACGGCATCGTTCAGACCGTGTTCGAAGTCGATGTCAGCCCGCTCGATGGAGGCTATGTTGCGAAGGTGCAGTTCTTTCAGTTTCATGACTCTGTTGTTTTCTTGTTTTGACGGGCTTTGGCTTCTTTCTCTTCACTGAGCAGCAGCATCTCGGCCTTGACTTCTTCAAAGGCCTGACGTACATCGTTGATGTCGAGACCCGGGTATTGGTCCTTTGTGCGCTCGATAAACTGCATGGGGTCGGTCATCTGCTGCAGCTCGGCCACTTCGAACACCAGTTTCTCCTTTTCCCGGTTCTGGCTTCCGGCCAGCCCCGTCCAAAGCATCTTGGGATTATATCGCCACTCATCATGATAGGGCTGGAGGGCGTCGTAGACCATCTGGTTGAAGTTGGAAGGCAGGTTGGCACGATAGTCGAAACGGAAACGGATATAGCCACGCTCTCCATGGCCTACGAACTGGTTCATGGCTTCGATGGCCTCCTCGGCCGATGAAAACGAGGAGCCGTCGAGCGGCAGGACATAGAAATGGCGCAACTCATCGATGCGTAGCTGTCGGATGCTTACGTCGCCCCCGTGGCCCGCTATCTCGACCACGCTGACGGTATGGGGATAAGCTTCGTCGCAACTCACGTGCAGGGCGCTGCCGGAGTATCTGGCTACTGGAGCGTGATAGACGATGGCCTCCTCCATACAGTCGGCCTGATGGTCGATGGTCTGAGGCTTGTGGATGTGCCCCAGGGCAAGATAGTCGAAACCGGTGCCAAAGGAGCCTACATCCTGAGTCCTCAGCTTTCCTATCTCGTAGTCGTGACCTGTCATGTCAGCACCAGTTACGGCCTGATGGCCCATCACGACAACGGGCAGGCCAAGGGCGTTATCCTCGGCTACCTTGTCGAGGACAGACTGAATGGCCTGTCGGCGCTCGCCAGTCATGTAGGGCAGGGCCACGATGTAGCCACTCTCCAGCTTGATGATGTACTGATACTGCCAAAGGCTACGGGTAGGCGCGTCAGCGGGAATGCCGTCTGGGCATTCGTGACAGTTAAAGGCTGGTGGCGTGCCTATCAGATGGGCGTTGGCCAGTTGCCAGACGGCATTGTCGGCCTGAATGCGTGAGGCCGAGTCGTGGTTGCCTGCCGTGATGACGATAGCCATCTGCGGGCAGGCGTGATGCAAGCGTACAAAATAGTCGGTAAACGCCTTCTTCACCGTTGCCGACGGCTGCTGGATGTCGAACACGTCGCCACTGACGAGCAGCGCGTCGGGCTGCTCCTCCAGGCACCATTGCTCCAGCTGTCGAAAGAAATGCCTGTGCTCGTCGCTTCGGTCGTAGTTCTGATAGATGACCTGCCCCAGGTGCAGGTCGGCTGTATGCAGTATCTTCATCTCGATATGAATTTGTTACAAAGGTAATAATGTTTTGGCAATATTGCTGCTTCACATAACTTTTATTAACAAAGTTGCCAGCCCCATTAACTACTCAGGTAGCAGCACAGGCTTATGTTCCACGACGGATTTAACCGCCTGAAATCATTATTTTTTCGATATCTCCACCCAATATACAAAAATAATAACCCGCACATCTCGCACATCTGATATAACTATTTGTATTACTGATGGTTACGGAGCATGGTATCTCGCATTTATCTCGCATTTACCTCGCAGCGGCCATCGTTTTGGGCATTTTCCTGGCCATCCGGAGGCTTCTTTTCAGCTTTGGATAGTCTAAAGACGGTCACTACGGGCAACGATTCCGGCAACAAGAGCCTCCGGCGTGCTAAATTCTCTAGAGAATTCACCCGATAGTAGGCTCCAAAGCATACTTTGGTGCCTTTAAACCTCTGAATTCTCTAGAGAATTTGAGAGCAGGAAGCCTCTAAATCTTCCTATCAGACCTATCCCTGATGGTGTTTAGACTATCCAAACCATTTCCGAGGCTCCCCTCTTTTGCCCAATATCCACACGTGCTGCGAGGTAAATGCGAGGTAAATGCGAGATATGCCTTTGTGAAGCGTATTGATAGTCAAGCAGATATAGCAGATGTGCGAGATGTGCGGGTTATTGTTTTTGACATGGTAGTGGTGGGATGCTTTAGCCGTGGGGACAGGTGCCTGTCACCCATGACTATATTACTTAAGTTTCGGAAGTTCTGAAATCCCTTTGTTTAAAGGATTATCCCTGTCTGCTGTAGGGCGTTTTGCTTGTCAAACGCCGTCTGATACACCATCCCTTGGGCGGCGTTAGACAAGCTAAACGCCCTACAGCAGACGGTGGAAGCACTTCCGAAACTTGAGTATATTATCTGACGACCTTCTCACCTCGGCGGACATAGATGCCCTTGCCGGCAGAGCTTCGGGCGATGCCGGCAAGGGATATGTAAGAGTCTGACTCGGAGGCGGTTGCGGCGGGTGGAGTGAGACTGGTGGCCTCACGGTCGCAGAGGCGCTCATACTCCGTGGCTGCGATGATGAATCCGCCAAGTACCTTTCCCTCGGTGTAGAAGTCGTCGCCTGTGGTCGATGTGGGCTTGGTGTCGCGGCCCATCAGATAGTACTCGGCCGAGCCGTCGCGGAAATTGCTGCCTCCCAGGCCTGCCGACTTGCAGCAGCCCACCAGATGGACACCCCCCTTTCCGTCGCCCACCATAAACTGCTCCACGAAGCCGCGGTAGGCGCGGCGGGCAGTGTCGAGATAGCTCCCGGGCAGCATCCCCAGGCGCACGGCCTTCAGATAGGCCGCTGTGAAGATGGCGGTGCAGGAGGACTCCAGATAGTTGGCCACGGGATGCGAGGTGTAGCTGTAGCTCTGGTCGTAGCTCTGTGCCACGAAGCTGGCGTCGCGGTTGGTCAGCTGGTACCAGCAGCCGGTGGCGGCGTCCTGCTTCTCGGCGATGCCCTCAGCCAGTTGCTCCAGGCAGGCGTGCAGCGTCTTGTAATTCTCTGAGTCGGCGAGTCCGGCAATCTCCATTTGCTCCAGTACGTCGACCAGTGCGAGGAAATACCATCCTATGGCGCGCCCCCAGTATTCGGCAGAGTGGTATATCTCGCTGCCTTTCGTGGCCGAAATGCCTGCCCACTTCTGTGCTGCCTCGCCGCCGGGGTCGGCCGTGAAGGCGTGGTAGAGCAGCTTTGTGTCGGGGTTCCACAGGTAACGCCACGAGATGGTGAACTGCCGGGTGATGAGGCTCCAGTCATCGGCAGTGACGGGAGTGTAGTCGCCGTCCTCGTTGATCATCTGCGCCAGCAGGGCAGGCCCCATGTACTGGCCGTCGCACCACATCTGGTTGGTGTACGACGCCTTGTGGAACCAGCCTCCGGCGGCTCCTTCGAGGGTCGTGGCCTTGATGGCGTAGGTCTCGTTAGCCCGGGCGATGCCCTTCAGGGCTGAGGCGAATCGCTTCTTGGCGGTGCTGACGGTGGTGGCGTTGGAGTATCGGCTGCCGTTGGGGAACCGCTGGCTGTCGGCCAGCTCGGCGAGCTTGAAGTAGAGCTTCACGGCGTTGAGGTCGTCGAAGCTCTTTCCGTTCTTGCCGTTGTCGGCGATGTCGTAGGTGCAGCCGTAGTTCTGTACGGCATAGAACCAGGGTGCCACGTCGATGTCGGCACGGTCTTTGTAGTAGTCTACGGCCTCGATGATGGCCTTGGCCACGAGGCCCGGCACGTAGTCGAGGGCGAAGGCCCACATCTGCGGCTGCTGCAGCTGTCGGCCCTTGCTGTCGTAGACGCCGAAGCCAGCCTGCACGGTGTTGGCGCGGAAGTCGTTGATGCGCGAGTTGATGACCAATTGTGAGTAGCGAGTGCTCTCGGAGAACTGGCAGGGAGTGCCTGCTGTGGCGGGAATGCCGTCGGCTGCCGATGCCAGGCTGGGCGTGATGACTGCCGCGAGCAACAAGATTGATTTGTAGATGTTTCTGTTCATTTGTTATGCTATAAACTATAAACTTTAAACTATAAACTGTTCCTTCGGGTGCAAAATTACGAAATTAAATGAAGAATGAAGAATGAAGAATGAAGAATTTGCTGCCGCAACGAAAAAATGTCAATTGTCAATTGTCAATTCTCAATTATTATTTGTACCTTTGCACCCGATATGCCGATACATATACCTATTAATATACTGGATTTCATCTTCAAGGGGATGATGATCGGGGTGATTGCCTCGGCGCCGATGGGGCCGGTGGGCATACTCTGCGTTCAGCGGACGCTGAACAAGGGTCGCTGGTATGGCATGGCTACGGGCATCGGAGCATCGGTGAGCGACATTATCTATGCCGGCTTCGCTGGCTTCGGCATGTCGTTCGTCATGGACTTCATCACCAACGACCAGAACCGTTTCTACCTCCAGCTCGTGGGTAGCGTGATGCTGCTCTGCTTCGGACTCTATACCTACCGCTCCGACCCTACGAAGAAGATGCACCAGTCGGGTGTGGAGAAGGGGTCGCTATGGTACAACTCGTGGACGGCCTTCCTGGTGACGTTCTCCAACCCGCTGATTATCTTCCTCTTCCTGGCCATGTATGCCCAGTTCGCCTTCGTGCTGCCCAACCATCCGTTCGAGATGGTGGTGGGCTTTGCCAGCATCGTGGGTGGAGCCCTGCTCTGGTGGTGGGGGCTGACGTGGCTGGTGGACAAGATCCGCACCAAGTTCGACACTAATGGCATCAAGATTATCAATCAGGTGATTGGTGTGGCGGTGATTATCGGGAGCATTATCATGCTGCTGGGTACGACGACGAACCTGCTGAGATTTTAGGCATCGGACTAACTCGGACTATTGCGGACTTTCAGGCATCGGACTGGCACGCAGGTAAATAGTCAAATATCAGAATAGTAAATAGTAAATTCGTAAATCGTAAATAAGAAAAGGTGTTTATTGCACAGGAGTTAAGGAAGAAGAATATCGCGGAGTATCTGCTCTACATGTGGCAGATAGAGGACACGATACGGGCGTTCGACTGCTCGCTGACTCGGATAAAGCGTGAGTATGTGGAGCGTTTTGACTATACGGAAGAGCAGAGGGAAGAAGAGGTGGACTGGTTCGGCAACCTGATCAGGATGATGAACCAAGAAGGCTGCCGTGAGCGCGGACACCTGCAGATTAATAAGGTGACGCTGCAGACGCTCGGCGAGCTGCACCAGCAGCTGCTGGCCTCGCCGAAGTTCCCCTTCTACAATGCGGAGTACTACAAGGTGCTGCCCTTCATCGTGGAGCTGCGCAACCGTGGCGCCAACAAGGATGAGGACGAGATAGAGACCTGTCTGAACTCGCTCTACGGGGTGATGATGCTGCGCCTGCAGAAGAAGGAGATATCGCCCGACACGCAGCATGCCGTGAAGGAAATCTCGACGCTGATAGGCATGCTGAGCGACTACTATAAGAAGGACAGAGAAGAAGGACTGAAGTTTGAATAAGCCAATGAGAATACTGATTACAGGCTGTAACGGCCAACTGGGAAACGAGATGCAACTGCTGGAGAAGGAGAATCCCCAGCATACCTATTTTAATACGGACGTGGCAGAGCTGGACATCACCGACCAGCAGGCCATCGAGGCGTTTGTGAATGACAACGAGATCGACGGCATCGTCAACTGCGCTGCCTATACCGCCGTAGACAAGGCCGAGGCCAACGAGGAGCTGTGCCAGCGGCTGAACGCCGAGGCCCCCGCCTATCTGGCCCACGCCATCGGAGAGCGCGGCGGCTGGATGATACAAATCTCCACCGACTACGTGTTCGACGGCACGAAGCACACGCCTTATACTGAGGACGACGACACCTGCCCCAACAGCGTCTATGGGCGCACGAAGCTGGTGGGAGAGCTGAATGTGCAGAAACTCTGCGAGCGCTCGATGATTATCCGCACGGCGTGGCTCTACTCCACCTTCGGCAACAATTTCGTCAAGACGATGATACGCCTGGGACGGGAGAAAACGGAGCTGGGCGTCATCTTCGACCAGATAGGCACGCCGACCTACGCCCGCGACCTGGCCGTGGCCATCATGACAGCTGTCAACGAGGGCATCGTGCCAGGTGTCTACCATTTCTCGAATGAGGGGGTCATCTCCTGGTACGACTTCACCAAGGCCATCCACCGCATCGCCGGCATCACCACCTGCCATGTGCGCCCCCTGCACACCTCGGAATATCCCACCCCCGCCAACCGCCCCCACTACTCGGTGCTCGACAAGACGCGCATCAAGCAGGTTTACGGCATCGAGATTCCCTACTGGGAGGAGTCGCTGGAAGAATGCGTGGGAAAATTGAAGGATTAAAAAATTGAAGAATTGAAAGATTGATGAATCAAGAGATAGACAGAAGAAGAACGTTTGCGATCATTTCGCACCCGGATGCAGGAAAGACCACGCTGACGGAGAAGTTCCTGCTCTTCGGCGGACAGATACAGGTGGCAGGAGCCGTCAAGAACAACAAGATCAAGAAGACTGCCACCTCAGACTGGATGGACATCGAGAAGCAGCGTGGTATCTCGGTATCGACCTCGGTGATGGAGTTCGACTATACGCCGGAGGGTAAGGATATAGAATATAAGGTGAACATCCTCGATACCCCTGGCCACCAGGATTTCGCCGAGGACACATTCCGCACGCTGACGGCCGTCGACTCGGCCATCATCGTGGTGGATGGTGCCAAGGGCGTGGAGACGCAGACCCGCAAGCTGATGACCGTCTGTCGAATGCGCAAGACGCCCGTCATCATCTTCATCAACAAGATGGACCGTGAGGGCCGCGACCCCTTCGACCTGCTCGACGAGCTGGAACAGGAACTGGAAATCAAGGTGCGCCCCCTGTCATGGCCTATCAATCAGGGAGCCAAGTTCAAGGGCGTGTATAATATCTACGAGCAGAAACTCGACCTCTTCACCCCCGACAAGCAGCGCGTCACCGAGAAGGTAAGTGTAGAACTCGGCTCCGTCGAGTTAGACGAGCGCGTTGGTGAGCAGGATGCCGCCAAGCTCCGCGAGGACCTCGAACTGGTGGAGGGCGTCTACCCTGAGTTCGACGTCGAGACCTATCGATCGGCCGAGGTGGCCCCGGTGTTCTTCGGCTCGGCACTCAATAACTTCGGCGTTCAGGAGCTGTTGAACTGCTTCGTGGAGATAGCCCCTTCGCCGCGCCCCGTGAAGGCCGAGGAACGCGAGGTGGAGCCGGAGGAGAAGAAGTTCACGGGCTTCATCTTCAAGATCACGGCCAATATCGATCCCAACCACCGCTCCTGTATCGCCTTCTGTAAGGTATGCTCAGGTCAGTTCCGCCGTAATGTGCCCTATCTGCATGTGCGGCAGGGAAAGACGATGCGCTTCACCTCGCCCACGCAGTTCATGGCACAGCGCAAGTCGACCATCGACGAGGCGTGGCCCGGCGACATCGTGGGACTGCCTGACACGGGAGGTATCTTCAAGATTGGCGACACGCTCACTGAGGGCGAGCAGCTCCACTTCCGTGGACTGCCCTCGTTCTCGCCGGAGCTGTTCAAGTATATCGAGAACGACGACCCCATGAAGGCCAAGCAGCTGCAGAAGGGTATCGACCAGCTGATGGACGAGGGCGTGGCGCAATTGTTCGTCAACCAGTTCAACAACCGCAAGATTATCGGCACCGTGGGCCAGTTGCAGTTCGAGGTCATCCAGTACCGACTGGAGAACGAGTACAACGCCAAGTGCCGTTGGGAGCCGGTGCATCTCTACAAGGCCTGCTGGATAGAGAGCGACGACGAGCAGGAACTGGACAACTTCAAGAAGCGCAAGTATCAGTATATGGCGAAGGACAAGGAGGGGCGCGACGTGTTCCTCGCTGACTCAGGCTACGTGCTGTCGATGGCGCAGGAGGACTTCAAGCACATCAAGTTCCATTTTACGAGTGAGTTCTAAGAGACTAAAGATTAATGATCAAAACATAGAGATGATGAAAAAGATTATGATGATTGCCGCCATGATGGCGGCTACAATGACAGCCAGTGCCCAGTTTGAGCCCGGCACATTCTCGCTCCAGCCGAAACTGGGTGGTACGGGAGCCATGTTGAGTAATATGCCCGCCCTCAATACTCGCGGTGTGGCTGGAGTTAACCTGAATTCAGACAAGACGGCCACGGGTGGCTTCATCATCGGCGGCGAGGCTGAATACCAGTTTAGTAAAGCCTTCAGCATTGCTGCCGGTGTGAACTACGCACAGCAGGGTAGCGGATGGAAGGACAAATCGTTCTCATACAATGGTTACGCTGAGTACTCGGGTAGTAGTGTCGTAGCCGATCTGAAGGATGCCAAGATAGAGCTGGGCTATGTCAATGTACCGATTGTGGTCAATGCCTATCTCTTCAGGGGGTTTGCCCTCAAGGCAGGTGTGCAGTTCGGATTTCTTACCAGTGCTGACATGAAGTTCACCATCAAGGCCGAACAGGGTGACATCTCCCAGTCGATCAATTACGATCAGAGCATCAAGGATAGTTTCGAAAAGATGGACATCGCCATTCCTGTGGGTGTGAGCTACCAGTTCCCGGTGCCCATCGTCATCGATGCCCGTTACAACATTGGTCTGAAGAACATCAACAAGACGGATGGCGTGAGCCTTAAGAACCAGGTGTTCCAGATTACCGTTGGCTATAAGTTTGCTCTCTAAATGACACGTGAACAAGATATCAAGAATGCCGTTGAGACGATGCGGCGGGGTGGGGTGATACTCTACCCGACGGACACCGTGTGGGGCATCGGCTGCGATGCCACTAATGCTGAGGCCGTGAAGCGCGTCTACGAAATCAAGCAGCGCGACGACTCTAAGGCGCTCATCTGTCTGGTGGACTCGGATGCGAGGATGCAGCGCTACTTCCGTCAGGTGCCCGACGTGGCGTGGCAGCTCATCGACAGCCTGAAGGATGCCGACTCCAAGCCTACGACGCTGATACTCGACGGGGCCGTGAACCTGGCCGAGAACCTGATTGCCGAGGACGGAAGCGTTGGCATGCGCATCACCAACGAACCCTTCTCCAAGGAACTCTGCTTCCGATTCCAGAAGGCTATCGTCTCTACCTCCGCCAACATCAGTGGCGAGCCTGCCGCGCAGAACTTCTGCGACATCGATCAGCGCATTCTGGATGCCGTCGACTACGTCTGCTGGAGCCGTCGCCAGGAGCATAAGCCCCATACGCCATCGGCCATCATCAAGCTGAAGGAGAACGGAGAGGTGACGATTATCAGAAAGTGAAGAGTGAAAAGTGAAGAGTGAAGAGTGAAGAATTTGCTACCGCTATGAATTATGGGCAGTGAAGCCGTGACAGACAGAAAGTCGACGTTGCTCGAGCGCCTGCACGAATGGCGGGTGGAGCACGTCAGTGAGAGGATGTTCATGATTATCCTCGCCCTCATTGTGGGCTTCTTCGCCGCCGTAGCTGCCTATTCGCTGCACTGGATTATCAACCAGATCGTGATGCTGCTCACCAGCGGCTTTGAACGGTCGAGGGCTAACTGGCTCTATCTGGTCTATCCTGTGGTGGGTATCTACCTGACGTCGCTCTTCGTGCGCTATATCGTCAAGGACAATATCTCGCATGGCATCACCCGCATACTCTACGCCATCTCGTCGAACAAGTCGCGCCTGAAGTCGCACAACTGCTGGTCGTCGGTCATTGCCTCGGCCATCACCATCGGCTTCGGAGGCTCCGTGGGAGCTGAGGCCCCCATTGTGCTGACGGGCTCGGCCATCGGCTCCAACCTCGGACAGGTGTTCCATCTTGACCGTAAGATGCTGATGACGCTGGTGGGCTGCGGTGCGGCAGGCGCCATCGCCGGCATCTTCAAGGCTCCCATCGCAGGACTGGTATTTACATTGGAGGTGCTGCTGATAGACATGACGATGTCGTCGCTGCTGCCTATCCTCGTGTCGTGTGTGACGGCCACCTGCTTTACCTATATCTTCAGTGGCGATGCCGCGCTGTTCTCCTTCCACCTCGACAGCGGGTGGTCGGTGGAGCGCACACCGGCATGTGTGCTGCTGGGCATCACGTGCGGACTGGTGTCGCTCTATTTCATCCGTATGATGAGCTTCTGTGAGGGCATCTTTGCCCGTTACACGCGTCCACATGTCAAGCTGGCCATCGGAGGCAGCATACTCAGTCTGCTCATCTTCCTGTTCCCTGCCCTCTATGGCGAGGGCTATATCAGCATCAACATGCTGCTGAACGGACGGACGGAGGCTGACTGGAACCAGATACTGAACAACTCGCTCTTCTCAGGCCAGGGCAACCTGCTGCTGGGCTATATTGCCCTGGTGATACTGACCAAGGTCATCGCCACCTCGGCCACCAATGGCGGCGGAGGTTGCGGCGGTACGTTCGCGCCGAGCCTCTTCGTGGGCTGCTTCACGGGCTTCCTGTTCTCCCGGCTGTGGAACATCCACGAGATAGGGGTCTACGTGCCCGAGAAGAACTTCGCCCTGATGGGCATGGCGGGCGTCATGTCGGGCGTGATGCATGCCCCGCTGACAGGCATGTTCCTCATCGCTGAGCTGACGGGCGGTTACAGCCTGCTGATGCCATTGATGATTGTGTCGGTGGCCTCCTACCTGACCATCATCATCTTCGAGCCCCACAGCATCTACGGTGCGCGGCTGGCCAAGCAGGGCAAGTTGCTCACCCACCATACCGACCATGCCGTTCTGACGCTGATGAACCTCGACTCGGTGATAGAGCGCGACTATCTCGGTGTGACACCAGACATGGAGCTTGGGCAGATAGTGCATAAGATCAGCCGTAGCCATTCGTCGGTGCTGCCAGTGCTGAATGGCGAGGGCGTGCTGTTGGGTGAGGTGGAGATTATGAATATACGCAATGTGGTGTTCCGCACGGAGTTGTATCACCATTTCAAAGCCTCGCAGCTGATGGTGGAACCCAAGGCCACGCTCCAGGAATCGACACCGATGGCCGACGTGATGCGCACCTTCGACGACACGCGTGCCGACTGGCTGCCGGTGCTCGACGGAGAGCAACATCTGCAGGGATATATTTCGCGCCAGCGCATCTATACGGTGTACCGCAAGATGGTGGCCGACATGAGTGAGGACTAGTTTACGGTTTACAGTTTACAGATTATGGAGAAGAAAGATTTACGCATCGTATTCATGGGAACGCCTGAGTTCGCTGTGGCGACACTGAAGGCTCTGGTGGATAATGAATATAACGTTGTGGCCGTGGTGACACAGCCCGACAAGCCTGTGGGCAGGCATCAGAATGAGTTACAGCCCTCGGAAGTGAAGAAATTCGCCTTGGAGCACCACTTGCCTGTGCTGCAGCCTGTGAAGATGAAGGATCCTGCCTTCGTAGAGCAGCTGCGCAGCTATCAGGTCAACCTACAGGTGGTGGTGGCTTTCCGTATGCTGCCGGAGGTGGTATGGTCGATGCCGACATACGGCACCTTCAATGTGCATGCGGCACTTCTGCCGCAGTATCGCGGTGCTGCTCCCATCAACTGGGCCATCATCAACGGTGAGACGCGAACAGGCGTCACCACCTTCTTCCTGGATCACAACATCGACACGGGGCGTATCATCCTTCAGAAACCTTTCGACATTCCCGACACTGCCGATGTGGAATACGTCTATGACGGGCTGATGCGGCTCGGGGCGGAAATCTGTCTGGAAACCATCCAGCAGGTGCTGGCATCGGATGGTCGCCCACAGTCGGTATCACAGGATGAGCTCTCGGCCGACGACATGGTGCTCCATCCTGCTCCTAAGATTTTCAAAGAGACTTGCGAGATCAACTGGAATCAGCCCGCCCGCGACATCTATAACTTTGTCAGGGGACTCAGTCCGGTGCCCGCAGCATGGACAACCCTCGTTGATGCCAACGGCAAGGCGACAACGCTGAAGATCTATCAGACGGCCCTGACCGACAGGCACTCCGGGGCAGCGCCAGGTACTATCATCGTCGACGGGCGTGCGCTCTACATTGCTGCCCTCGATGGCAGGCTGCTTCAGATCCTGCAGCTTCAGCTGGCAGGCAAGAAGCGCATGGATGCCCGGGATTTCCTCAACGGCAATAAAAATTTTGAAGCTTACATAATAAAATAGGATGTAGGTGCGTTTCTATGGTATATTAACAAATAATTATTCCGCCTATGACGCATTTTACTCCTGAAGACGTGTTGTCAAACATTACTGAAAAATTCCAGCCCAAGGCCCTGACCCTTGAAACTATCCGCCAGTTTGCCTATGCCTATACTGGCGCGTCGTCAACTACCTCGCTGGTTCTGAACTGATATGACGAAAGTTTCTCCTTCATTGCTCGCTGCCGACTTTCTGCATCTCGACCGCGACATCGACATGATTAACCGCAGTGAGGCCGACTGGCTCCACTGTGACGTGATGGACGGCTCGTTCGTGCCCAACATCTCCTTCGGCTTCCCCGTGCTCGAGGCGGTTGCCAAGGCCTGTAACAAACCCCTCGACGTGCATTACATGATAGACAGTCCGGAACGCTACATCCGTCAGACCGCCAAGCTTGGTGCGATGATGATGAACGTTCACTACGAAGCTTGTGTACATCTGCACCGCACCGTGCAGGAGATTCACGATGCCGGCATGAAGGCTGCCGTGACCCTCAATCCCTCCACGCCCGTCAGTATGCTGGAGGATATTTTGGGCGACATCGACATGGTGCTGCTGATGAGTGTCAATCCAGGCTTCGGAGGCCAGAAGTTCATCGAGAACACCATTGCCAAGACCCAGCGCCTGCGCCGTATGATCGCAGAGAGGGGGCTGCAGACGCTTATTGAGGTGGATGGCGGCGTGCAGGGCCAGACGGCACCACGGCTTGTTGCTGCCGGTGTCGACGTGCTCGTCAGCGGCAGCTATGTGTTCGGTGCTCCAGACCCGCTGAAGGTCATCAGCGAGCTTCGCTCACTCTAATGTCAGGTTGACGTTGTGCTGGCGCGACAGTCGGCGCAGGTTGATCAGGGCGTAGCGCATGCGTCCCAGTGACGTGTTGATGCTCACGCCCGTGGCTTCTGCTATCTCCTTGAACGACATCTCCTGGTAGAAGCGCATGAACACCACTTCCCGCTGGGCTTCGGGCAAGGCATCCATCAGGCGCTTCACGTCGTGCAGCACCTGCTCGTTCACCATGCTCCGCTCGCGGTCGTTCTCCATCACCGATGCCACTTTCAGGTTCTGGAGGTCGTTGTCCTTTGAGGCATCCACGATGCGCATGCCCTTCACCTCCCTGAAGTAGTCGATGATGACGTTGTGGGCGATGCGGGTCATCCAGAAGGAGAATTTCCCACTGTCAGTGTATTTGCCGTCGCGCAGTTTCATAATGGCCTTGATGAACGTCTCCTGGAAGAGGTCGTTGGCCAGTTCCTCGTCCTTCACCATACATACGATGTAGGTGAAGAGTTTTTCCTTTGTACGGCTGAGCAGTTCGTCGAAAGCCCTGTTATTACCATCTGCATAAAGCAATGCCAACTGTTCGTCGGACATTTCTTTCCATGTACTCATACGAATCAATTATTTGTATTGAGTATAGCTGTTTCGATAGGCAATAATAGTTTAAAGAGTTATTAATTCGGCGGCAAAAGTATATATTTTTTTGCAAACTACCAAAAAAAAAGCCTAAAATCTGTGTCGTTTGGTGCTTTTTTATTACTTTTGCAGCATAAAAACATGAATTGTATATGACGAAACTATTTGTACCCGGACGTCTCTGTCTGTTTGGAGAACATACTGACTGGGCTGGCCACTATCGCACGATGAATGCCGATATAGCCCCCGGAGCTGCCATCGTGACCGGTATTGAGCAGGGCATTTATGCCGAAGTGGAGAAATCGAGCATCTTCGAACTGTACAGTACAGCCCCGGAAATAGAGAACGTATGGCAGGACTTCTCCTGTAGGATGGACGAGACCGAGCTGAAGCGTATTGCCAAGTCGGGGTCCTTCTTCTGCTACTGTGCCGGCGTGGCCTCCTATATGCTCGAGTGGTATAAGGTGGGCGGTGTACGCATCAGAATCACGAAGATGACGCTGCCCATGAAGAGTGGACTGAGCAGTTCGGCTGCCATCTGCGTGCTTGTGGCGCGCGCGTTCAATATATTATATAGCCTGAATCTCAACACGCTGGGCGAGATGAACATCGCCTATCTGGGCGAGTTGCGAACCAGCAGTCGCTGCGGGCGCCTCGACCAGGCCTGTGCCTTCGGCGTGAAGCCCAACCTGATGACCTTCGATGGCGACGAGATAGAGGTGCGCTCGCTCAATGTGAAGAAGCATCTCTACTGGGTCTTTGCCGACCTCTGTGCCGAGAAGGACACCATCCGCATCCTCTCCGACCTCAACAAGGCCTACCCCTTCCCCAACAGCGATGCCGAACGGGCGGAGCACGAGGCGCTGGGCACAAGGAACCTGGAGATTGTTGACCGTGCCATCCGCTATATGGCCGAGGGCAGGGTGGAGGAACTGGGCGCCCTGATGACCGAGGCCGAGAAGATGTTCGACGAGATGGTGGCACCGATGTCGCCGGCCCTTTGGTCGCCCAAGCTCCACAGCGTGCTTCAGGACCCCAATATCCAGCCGATGGTATGGGGCGGCAAGGGTGTCGGCTCCCACGGCGACGGCTCTGTGCAGTTCCTCGCACGCAGCGAGGAGGATCAGCAGCACTTGCTCGACTATCTCAACGACCGCGGCATGCGGGCCTATAAGCTCACGCTGAAGCCTGTCCATACCGTCCGCAAGGCCATCATCCCCGTGGCGGGCTTCGGCACGCGCCTCTATCCTGCCACGCGTGCGCTGAAGAAGGACTTCTTCCCCATCCCCTGTCCCGACGGCATGGTGCGCCCCGTCATCCTCATCTTGCTTGAGGAGCTGGTGAAGAGCGGCATCGAGGAGATTTGTCTGGTGCTGGGTTCTGAGGAGGAGCGCCAGCAGTATGCCGACTACTTTGAGCGTCCGCTGCCCGAAGAGCATATGCGTAAGCTCAACAGTGAGGCACAGGAGATGGAGGCGCGCATTCTTGCCATCGGCAAGCGGCTCCATTATGTCTACCAGAGAGAGAAGCGCGGCTTCGGCCACGCCGTCTATCAGGCAGCACAGTTTGCCGGCAACGAGCCGGTGTTGCTCCTGTTGGGCGATACCATTTACCGCAGTGACAGCAACAAGCCGTGTGCCCTGCAGATGGTGGAGGAGTATGAGCGCTACAACCAGCTGATGGTCAGCATCCATCCCGTTCCCCTGGCCGATGTCAGCCACTATGGTATCCTCTCGGGCATCTGGGAAGACAAGGAGCACACCGTGCTGAATGTCTCTACGATGTACGAGAAACCCAAGCCCAGCTACGCAGAGGAGTTCCTCGGCGTGCGTAATAAGGAGGGAGTGAGGGAGTATTACAGCGTATTCGGACAGTATGTCCTTACGCCCGAGGTGTTCTCACAGCTTCATGCCGACATTATGCAGAAGGAGATAGAGGGCGACCATGTCAGCGAGATAGAGCTCACCTCAGCACTCGAGGCCGTTCGCCAGCGTAGCGGTATGATGGGCGTGCGCCTCGACGGTCGTATGTACGACATGGGCAATCCGGCCGCCCTGCGCCGCTGCGTTGCGGAATACGGCTTGTAAATGAAGAGCGAAGAATGAAGAGTGAAGAATTTGCTACCGCCGAAGTTGGTAGAGCGGCAGCAAATTCTTCACTCTTCATTCTTCACTCATCACTTTTAGCGAAGGTACTCCTCCGCCCGGCGCAGCAGATAGCGGCCGTAGTCGTTCTTCGCCATCGGCAGGGCTATCTCTTTCAGCTTCTCCTTCGTGATCCAGCCCCGCTTGTAGGCTATCTCTTCTAAGCAGGCCACCTTCAGCCCCTGTCGCTTTTCAATCACTTCGATGAAGGTTGAGGCTTCCGACAGTGAGTCGTGGGTGCCGGTGTCCAGCCAGGCAAAGCCGCGCTGCAGCGTCTGTACCAGCAGGTTCTTCTGTCCGAGGTAGGTTTGGTTGACGGTCGTGATCTCCAGTTCGCCACGTGCCGAAGGCTTGATGTTCTTGGCTATCTCCACCACGCTGTTGGGGTAGAAGTAGAGGCCCACCACGGCGTAGTTCGACTTGGGCTTCTGTGGCTTCTCCTCGATGCTCAGGCAGTTGCCCTCGGCATCGAATTCTGCCACACCGTAGCGCTCCGGGTCGTTCACCCAGTAGCCGAACACCGTTGCATGGTTGTTCTCCTCCGCATTCTTCACGGCCTGCTTCAGCATGCCGGTGAACCCGCTGCCGTAGAAGATGTTGTCGCCCAGTACCAGGCACACGCAGTCCTGGCCGATAAACTCCTCGCCGATGATGAAGGCCTGGGCCAGCCCGTCGGGCGATGGCTGCTCGGCATACTCAAAGCGCACGCCCAGGTCGCTGCCGTCGCCCAGCAGGCGCTTGAAGCCTGGCAGGTCGTAGGGTGTCGAGATGATCAGTATCTCACGGATGCCGGCCAGCATCAGCGTGGAGATGGGATAGTAGATCATCGGCTTGTCGAAGATGGGAATCAGCTGCTTGCTGATGCCTTTGGTGATGGGATAGAGGCGGGTGCCTGAACCGCCGGCTAATACGATACCTTTCATATCTGGTGAATTTAAAAATTTGCCCCGCAGCGGTATTGGCTGCGGGGCTTCTGTGTGCGGATGCAATCTTACTTACGCAGACCCAGGGCCTTGACGATGGCGCGGTAGCGGTTGATGTCCTTGTTGTAGAGGTACTTCAGCAGCTTGCGGCGCTTACCCACGAGCATCGTCAGCGAGCGGGCCGTGTTGTGGTCCTTGTGGTTCTTCTTCAGGTGCTCCGTCAGGTGGGAGATGCGATAGGAGAACAGGGCAATCTGTGCCTCGGCCGAACCGGTATCGGTGGTTGCCTTACCGTACTGACCGAAAATCTCCTCTTTCTTGGCTTTGTCTAAATACATAATTTAAATGTGATTAATTGTTGTTTGCAAACACATTCTTCTGACGCCTTTCCGCCTTAATCACTGGGCGGATTACGTCGTCGAATGCTCCGGATTATCCGAAATGCGGGTGCAAAGGTACAACTTTTTCCCCTTTCCCGCAAATTTTTCGTAGAAAATGTGTACCTTTGCACCCGTTTTTATTGAGTTTACAGTTTATAGTTTATAGTTTACAGTTTATAGTTTACAGTTTATAGTTTATAGACGATGCAGGATATCAGAAATATCGCAATCATTGCGCATGTAGACCACGGCAAGACGACGCTCGTGGACAAGATGATGCTGGCAGGCAATCTCTTCCGTGAGGGACAGAACCTCAGCA
>CAMHUC010000036.1 GCA_946188155.1 uncultured bacterium
CAACTCCAAGCGAGCTTGGTTGGCACTCGCTGAATCGCAATTTTCAAGTGTTCTCTTATCAAGCATATCAGTCTATTCATATTCGTGCCCCATTTTTTAGGCATGTCTATATATAAGACACTTCAGACCCATCATTTTTTTACGGAATAGCCAACTGTTTTCATTTTTTCTTCATGTTTTCTTGATTAATTGCAAAATTTGGGTACAAAGGTACTGAAATTCCTGCTGTCTAACCCTCTTCCTGTTGAAAAAACGCCAAAAGAACCGATTATTCACTAAAGTTTTGTAACTTTGTACCCGAAAGTAAGTTTGTCGAACCCTCCAGAGAATCGTCTTTGACCGTCTCAGACCGTGCGGTTTATTTGGCTAAAAATAGTTAAGAATGGCGTAAGTTACTGATAACCAGTCGTGAGCCAAGTTTTCAACGAGGACGAATATTAAGGCTTACATCTCAGGATTGGTTCATCAGTTCATACAGATAGGCAGGACTTTGCACGTAGAGTTCTCCCTCTTCATCTTGTAAAGCCGGCATCAGTGATGAATTATAGACTCGCTCCATTGCTTGTTCTATCGAGCAACCAGTATCTTCCATAACGTATTTCACCAATTCGCTTAGTGCGTAATTAGTTAGATAGGTTGCTATTTGATGATGAGTAGGCTGATTCATACGGTCTCACTGCTTGTCTTTTGAAGAAAGTTCAATGCTCGCCGTGTACCAAAATAGTACTGCTGGTCAAGATATTTGTCTTGAAGTTGTTTTGCTGCCTGTTCTGAAGAGTAAATACCCTCTCTATAGTTTGTCAGTTGCAGAACCACACCATCATCGGCTATTGGTTCAATAACGATGTCATAATCATGAACGGGCTGTTGGTGGTTTCTGTCACGATTAGCATCAACGAACAGGAGCCACTCTACGCTAGCCTTCTCTGGGAATACTTTCACTTTCAGTTCAGAGTCTAGCGCAGATTCTGGCAATTCGTAAGTGATGAGTGTGGGTGTACCACCGAAAAGACGCGCTTTCTTTTTGGCCATTCGTATGGCTGTGGACTTGTCAAGAGTCAGATAGAATCCTTTGCCGAAATCCTTAAACCTCAGGCCTTTCTCGAGGTCTATGGTTTGAATATCTTCGTTGGAGCCGTGGTAGAGTGTCATGCTAAGGTTCCTCCATTCTTTTGGCAGATAATTAGTACATCGTCTATCGTCTCGTCTATAGACTGAAGATGCTCTACGTCGTAGAATTCGATTAAGAAGGCGAGACCTTTGTGTTCATGCAAATATCGGAAAGCCGCTTGCCTTGTCATTGCAAAACGGTGGGCAAATGCCTGGATGCATGCAGTCAGAAATGGAATCTCGTACTTGCTCATAAATGCTATTATATAACGTATGCTATAATTATCTGCTGCAAAATTACGAATTATTTTCGAAAACAAAAGTATTTCAAAGGAAAATATCTAATTATATAAATTTGCGTTACGCATTTTTGTTTAATTCTGTAATTGATCTGAGGGCATACCGCTTTGTTATACAAGATAATAAGCAGAGAAGATTCCCAAGAGATTACATGTGACATGCGTAATCACACAATAGCGAACATCTCCACAGATTTTCATTGTCTTCATTTCTTCTTGATGGTGAACTCCACTTTTTGAATTCCCCGCCTATAGACGTTGGCGAGGATAAGGGCGTAGTGCAGGGCCTCGCCCTGTTTCATCGATTGCTGGACGTGGGCCATCTCGCTCTCGGTCAGTATGTTCTTGAAGAGGAAGCTAGAATGACCGCCCGGCACAAAGCGTATCTCATCAGTAAGCGGTGAAAGGACGTAGGCGTAGGTCGCTTGATAACGGGCACCAGCCTGCCATAGCGGGTGGCTCTTGTCGAGAATATTCTCCAAGTAGATTTGTGCATGCTTGTCAAATTCGGGTGTCGGCGTGCCATCAGCATATGTCATCTTGCCATCGGCATCCACCAAATATTCACCTCCTTTGGCTATGGCATACTTCTCTACCGGGCACTGCTGCTCATACACTATGTCTGCTTCGCTCTTTACTTCTTTCTCAATAGGCTCTGCCATCTCCTCCACTTTCTTGTCGGAGAGGATGCGTACCAGTTCGTATGTACGGTCGCTGGCATCCTGAAGAGGATTGGCTAAAATAGTCCGCATAACGCGCAGTTCGTATTCATGGCCTCTTTCGTAAGTGAAGCCTTTTACTCCGCTGAAGTACAGGTTCTGCCACCTACCCGGCTCGTCCTCTGTCATCACACGCATGCACTCAATGGGATGCTCTCCCATGCTATCGAAGAGGTTGTACATCACGCCTGGCTCAGCGGAAACGCTCATGTTAATTTCATTGACAATGTCCTTGTCGTTATCATCGTCGCTGCTGCAAGAGGCAAGGGAGAGCAATGCAGTGCACATCACAAAGATGTTTCTCCAAGTTTTCATTGTTTTCATTTCTATCTGTTCTGTTGTTAATGTTCCTACTATTATAAACGCCGTGAAGCAGGAAATCCTGCATCATTGGGCGTTAAATGTTCTTAATCATAGGGCATAAAGGAAGCGTGAACATCCTTCATCTTTCCCTCGTGGCTGTAGGAAGTGCCATAATTGTCAGATAGGTTTCGTCCACGCTATAACGTGAACGTTCACCTTATCCATTCTCTGACAATTATTCCTTGAAACTTCCTACATTTCGAGGTCTTTGAATGAGATAGCGAACGCCAGTTCTTTTAGCCCATAATGTCTTTGGAAATCGCTGTAATGCGAAATCCGTATGCAAAGGTACAACAAGTTACTGAAAAGTGGAGTTGCTGATAATCAGTTAAGAGCCAAGTTTTCAACGAGGATGAGTATTAAAGCCTGCTGTTAGGTTTAAACAATTGAATACCAGCGAGATGAACAAAGATAATTTGTTTGTCTCGCTGGCGTTTTCTAAAAATATTTACTCAATTCTTTTGTCCCTTCTCTGACTTCCTCCATGATTTGCAAGCAACGGGCACGGGAGATGCGGATATTCGAGCCAACAGTTATCAAGTCTTCGTCCGTAGGAAGTCCTTTGAAATTGACAGTTGTGGCATGCTCGCCAAGGGTATCATCATTGGTCAAGTCGTATGCTGGAGCCAGAGACCACGTACCCTCTCGGCAGATAAAGCTGAAATTACGTGCATGGTCATCCATATTATGGGCATAGACATTGAAGGCCATACGACGGAACTGCTGTTCTACGGCCTTTGGCGACTGTGTCAGATAGCCCGTTAATTGCAGCAGGCTGTGGTAATCCATCTTTGGTGGAGATATCGGCTCGTTCAGAAGGGCACTGGCGGTCAGCACATGCAATCGAACGTCATTTTCAATATCGAATCGCTTCACGGCAAAGTATTTGCCGTCCATTAGTTTGAACTCAGGCACATCAATTCCACACTGCTTTGCAACCTTATTATAATCATACTCCATCTCTCCCATATTCTTGGGATCGTAGGTATGGCGGAACTTTACCAGCCAGTGTCCATCCGTATCCGTGACAATAGCTTTTGGACGTACTCCTCCTGAGTTACCACTCTTGAAATAAAGAACGTCAGCATGCTCGTCTGTCTTTTCCGAAAGCACATTGAGGGCAATTTCCTGCATTTCGTCAAGCGAAAGCGAAGAGTCTTCTTGCTGTAGTTTTGTTTCAGGTACATAACAAAGAGCCCCCATTCCGGAACTGCCAATGATACTCAGCCATTGAACAGGGTTAAGTGCTTGAGGGTCAATCCCCGATTTCTTCAGAACCTTACGCAACAGGTGTTCGCCATAGCCCCCTGGCAGACTATCTTCAAATACGCCGAAATTGCCATTGAAAGGCTGATAGTCGGCAGTGAAAAGCCCTGCTTTCAGAGGTAATTTTAATGGAGAGATAGAAAAACCGTCCGTAAGCCAGTCCTTGTCATACTCGAACTGACAATTCGACCTATTGCCCATAGACAACGTTCCTACTTTCCGTCCATGATACATCACGCTGACAGCATGCACATCCTTCATCATACGCCTCGCTTTCTTGTACGGTTCTTATTGATTTCCAACAACTCCTCCATCGTATCGTATTTCGGTTCTGACAATAGTTGCATGATTTCTTCCGAGTAGCCTAAAGCCTTTGCCAACTTGACGTATGACTCCAAAGAGATGGAGTGCTTCAGTTCAAAGCGCTGAATGCTTGAGGCTGGCACGCCGCTCATTTCTGATAAGCTCTTCGTAGAGAGTTTCTTCTCCAGACGTCTTGCTTTCAGATTCTCAGCTAACCGCTGCATGGTTACCTGCAGAGGATAGGGGTCAAAAACATATTTATTCTGCACCATATATTATGCTTAATTTGGTGAAATCACATTTTATACGCCATATATTATGTGCAAATGTACTACTTTTATTTGGAATAGCCAAACTTTTTGAAGAAAAAAGCGGTGAGTACCAGCTTTTAAGCGGTGAGTACCAGCTTTGATGTTCCGTTTTTCTCAGTCTACTGTAGGGCGTTTAGCTCGTCTAACGCCGAATCAGAGGCAAGCGGCGTTTGACAAGCAAAACGCCCTACAAAAGTCGGTGATAACAGGGTACAAGATATTGAACGCCCTATAAAAGAAGAGTGCTGTCACTGTTCGGCGAGGGGGCGGTGACAGCTTGTGTTAAGGGACAAAAATCTTCAAAAATCAATTTGATGTTCCGTTTTTCTCAGTCTACTGTAGGGCGTTTAGCTCGTCTAACGCCGAATCAGAGGCAAGCGGCGTTTGACAAGCAAAACGCCCTACAAAAGTCGGTGATAACAGGGTACAAGATATTACGCCCTATAAAAGAAGAGTGCTGTCACTGGCCGGCGAGGGGGCGGTGACAGCTTGTGTTAAGGGACAAAAATCTTCAAAAATCTGACACGAATGCGGACTATAGCTGTTGCAGCTCTTCGGCTGTGAGTTTAAGGCTCTTTGCTATCAGGTCTATGGGTACGCCATTCTCCTTCAGGCTTCTTGCGCTATCGAGACGCTCCTTGATGCGTATGGCCTCGGCTTCGGCCATGCCTTTCTCCATGCCTTCTTTGTAGAAACTCGTTTGCCATAGTAAGTCGAATTAAATTGTTAAACATCAGTTGTCGGATGCAAAGCTACTAACAATTTCCGAATGCTCCAAACTAAAGTGACAAAAATACTTCGAAAATCTTACATGAATCTATGTGGAGCATCCGCTGGCAGGTGAAGAACGGCTTCCGCATCGTCGGGCATCGCTATCACGCGCGCGTATAAGTAGAGGGAATGACAGAAAACATGTGTACCATCTGTACCATCTGACACGGAGGGGTGGCAGATGGGACAGGTGGAACACGTGTTTTCACCAAATAGTAACTATAGTACTTGGAGCGTTCGATTTTGTACTGCGAAGCCTCCTGACGGTGAGGTGTAGCCTCCTTTCGCACAGCAGGAGCCTCTTTTCGTTCGGCAGGAGCCTCTTTTCGTTCATCAGAAGCCTCCAAATTTCTGAAAGAAGGCTTCTGTCGGGCAAAAGTAGGCTCCTATTTCCCAGAAGTAGGCTCCGCAGAGCGGGGCGGTGCGAAAGTTTTATGAGGAAAAGATTGTGTATATGGAAAATAATGTATATCTTTGCAACGGCAAATAGACCGACATTACATAAAACAGCTAAGATTATGAAGAGATTAGTTACATTAGTGGTGCTGCTGGCAGCCCTGACTGTGTGCGTGCAGGCACAGAGTCTGAAGTTCGGCGTCAAGGGCGGTCTCGACCTGGTGAACATGTCGTTCAACGAGAAGGTGTTCGACACCTCCAACAAGGCCGGCTGGTTCGTAGGCCCGACGCTGCAGCTGAACCTGATAGGAGGGCTGGGTGCCGACATCGCCGCCTTCTACGACCAGAAGACGGCCGAGGTGAACACGGAGACCATCAAGATGAAGAGCGTGCTCGTGCCTTTAAACGTGCGCTATAAGTTCGGACTGGGCAAGACGGTAGGCCTCTACGTGGCTGCCGGCCCGCAGTTTGCCTTCAACGTGGGCGACAGCGAGTACAAGTGGACGGACAAGGAGTTCTACGAGAACACGTTCCAGCTGAAGAAGTCGAACTTCAGCATCAACCTCGGTGCCGGCGTCTATCTGACCAAGCACCTCGAGGTGGGCTTCGCGTACAACATCGCCATGGGTAAGACCGCCGATGTAGAAAAGTATAACAACTACGAGATGAGAAGCTTCATCGACGATACCAAGACCAAGTCGTGGCAGATTTCGGCAGCCTACTTCTTTTAATTAGCACCGCTTGTTTGCCGACGTCATCCTCCCCGTGCCGCTCGACGGCCTGTTCACCTACTCCGTGCCTCAACAGTTAGCGGAGCAGGCGAGGGTAGGGGTGCGCGTGCATGTGCCCTTCGGGCGGGGCAAGACCTACGTGGGCATCGTGGCCCGGATTCACGACCAGGCTCCCGAGGGCTATCAGGTGAAGGACATCCTGCATGTGCTCGACGCGGAACCCATCCTGCTCGACACGCAGCTGCGGCTCTGGCGGTGGATAGCCGACTACTATATGTCGCCCATCGGCGATGTCTACAAGGCTGCGCTGCCCGCCGGGCTGAAAGCCGAGGACGGCTACCGTCCAAAGACCGAGACCTGTCTGCGCCTGACGCTTCAGTTCCAGAACGAGCGCGCCCAGCACGTGGCCATCGACATGCTACAGCGTGCCCCGAAGCAGCAGAAGGCGTTCATCGATTTCCTCTATCTCAGTGGGATGGGGTCGAGGAAGGAGGAAGGAGGAAGCTTAACCCGCGACGAGCTGCTCAACGAGGGTCATACGCTGCAGACGGTGAATGCCCTGGTGAAGCGGGGACTTTTAGAGACCTACGAGCAGGAGGTGGGTCGCCTCAACTATGGCGGCGAGCCCCATCTGGACAGCATCAAGCCACTGAGCGAGGCCCAGCAGGATGCCTACAACCAGATCCTGATGGGCTTCCTGCGCAAGCCCGTCACCCTGCTCCACGGCGTCACCTCGAGCGGCAAGACGGAGATTTATATCCACCTCATCCGCCGGGCCCTCGAGCAGCACCAGCAGGTGCTCTATCTGCTGCCCGAGATAGCGCTGACGGTGCAGATCATGCAGCGCCTGCAGCGCGTGTTCGGCAACCGGCTGGGCATCTACCACTCGAAGTACAGCGACGCCGAGCGCGTGGAGATATGGCAGAAGCAGCTCTCCGGCCATCCCTACGACGTCATCCTCGGTGCCCGCAGCGCCGTGTTCCTGCCTTTCCAGCATCTCGGACTGGTCATCATCGACGAGGAGCACGAGACCAGCTACAAGCAGCAGGACCCAGCCCCCCGCTACCATGCCCGCTCGGTGGCGATTATGCTGGCTTCGTTTTTTCGGGGGCGCGGGGGCGCGGGGGGACGGGGGAGCGAGGACGCCCCTCGAATCCTGCTCGGCACCGCCACCCCCTCGGCCGAGTCGTGGCATAACGCCGAGACCGGCAAGTACGCCCTGGTGACGCTTCGGCAGAGATACCAGGGCATCGAACTGCCCGAGATACAGGTGGTGGACACCAAGGACCTGCAGCACCGCAAGATGATGCGAGGCCCCTTCTCGCCGCTGCTGCTGGCCAAGACCCGCGATGCCCTGGAGCGCGGCGAGCAGGCCATCCTCTTCCAGAACCGCCGAGGCTACGCTCCGATGCTGGAGTGCAAGCAGTGCGGATGGGTGCCCCGCTGCCAGCACTGCGACGTGTCGCTCACCTTCCACCGCAGCCTGAACCAGCTGACGTGCCACTACTGCGGCTATACCTACCAGGTGCCGCAGGAGTGCCCGGCCTGCGGCTGCAAGGAGCTGCTGACGCGCGGCTACGGCACGGAGAAGATTGAGGACCAGGTGCGCGACATCTTCCCCGAGGCCCGCATCGCCCGCATGGACCTGGACACCACCCGCACCCGCGGGGCCTACGAGCGGCTCATCGACGACTTCTCCACCGGGCGCACCAACCTGCTCATCGGCACGCAGATGATCTCAAAGGGCCTCGACTTCGACCGCGTCTCGGTGGTGGGCATCCTCAATGCCGACACCATGCTCAACTACCCCGACTTCCGGGCCTTCGAGCATGCCTTCATGATGATGGCGCAGGTCAGCGGAAGGGCTGGCCGCAAGGGGAAGCGCGGGCTGGTCATCCTGCAGACCAAGTCGCCCGACCATCCCGTCATCCGGCAGGTGGTAGGCAACGACTATGCCGCCTTCTTCCGCTCGCTGATGGCCGAGCGGCGGCAGTTCGGCTATCCGCCCTTCACGCGGCTCATCACCGTGCTGCTAAAGCACCGCGACGATGCGCTCGTGGCGGCGGCAGCCCTCGAGCTGGGCAGCCGTCTGCGCCAGTGGTTCGGCGCCCGCGTGCTGGGTCCCGACAAGCCCGCGGTGGCCAAGGTCAAGTCGCTGGCCATCCGCAAGCTGGTGCTAAAGCTGGAGCCGGGGCTGCCGATGGCCGACGTGCGCCGCTATCTGCTGGCGGGCCGCCGGCAGCTGCTTGCTGATAAGCGCTACAACGCCATACAGGTTTACTTCGATGTAGACCCACTCTGAGGGTTTAAGAAGAATTGAAGAATTGAAGGAATGAGTGATATGAAAAAATAAGTTGGTACAAATTGATACCTGAAGTTTCCCACCCTTTTTAAGAACAACGAATTAAAACGAATGAAACGAATTACACGAATAAAACAGACTTTACTAATTTCCATGATGCTGCTGTCCCTCGCCAGTCCTGCCTCTGCCGAAGGCGGCGTCGTAGGCTTGGTGCGCCGTCTTGGCACGTTCATTGACTCTATGTCCGTGCGTGGCGTCGACCGCCGCTATATCGACTCGCCGGAGAAGCCCTGGCAAATCATCCTCCGAGGCAATACCAACCAGACCGACCTGAAGATGAAGTCGATGATGGACGTCACGGGCGTACTGCCAGGCATCAGCGGCGAAATGAACTGGGAGCCCCGCATCATGACCACGCCCGCCACCTACGTCGGACTATGGGCCGGCTACCGGGGCTACGGGCTGGGCTACTCCGTCAACGTGAGTGGTGGCGATGGCAGCTACCTCACCTTCGGCGCCATGGGCGGCAGCTTCGGGCTCAACTTCCGCCTGCACCGCTTCGATGCCGACGAAACCTCCATCCGCTTCTATGGCAATTTCGACGACATCTCCTACGACCATACGGAGACGGGCAAGCTCGACGACCCCATCAGCGTGCGCACGCTCTTCATCGACGGCTACTACCTGTTCAACGGCCGCCGTTGCTCCTATGCCGCCGCCTACGACCAGTCGGTCGTCCAGAAGCGCTCGGCAGGGTCGGTCATCGCCGGGGCCATGTACTACTATTCGCACTACGACTTCTCGCAGCCGCGCAATGCCGACTTCATAGGGCTGATGAACGACATCGGCAACATACGCCAGTGGCAGGCAGGCGTCGGGGCGGGCTACATCTACAACTTCGTGCCCTGCCGGGGGCTGCTCGTCAGTGCCCAGCTGATGCCCATCATCGCTTTCTTCGACCGCGTCAGGGTGACCCGCTACGAGAGCAACAACGGCGACTACGTGGACGAGTATCTGGATATTGACTCCCGCTATGAAAAGGGGCTGATCAGCGAAGAGCAACACGACCGCGAGATTGACGCGCTGGTTGACAATTACCGCGTGTGGGAGGTCGGCGAGGATACGGACAATGGCAAGGTGAAGCTGAACTTCGACGCGCGCCTCTCCGTGACCTACCAGTGGGACCGCTTCTTCGTCAATGCCTACGGGCAGTTCTGCAACTTCCCCTACAGCTACGACCAAGGCTCCGGCCGTCTGAACGACTGGTACATCAATGCCTGCATCGGCGTGAGGCTATAGACTCCAATCAGTCAGGAGCCTCGGAGAAGGACAAAGATCTTCGAAAATCTAACTTTTGAAACAAATTATTACCAATTACCACAAATTTCATCCACAAATAATAACTAAAAGGTAACTGAACAGAATTAATTTATGATAATTCTTGTGTCCCCATTCCCGCTGTCGCGCCTACCCGTAGCCTTTCGGTAGCAAGCGGCAAAGCCGAGCGCGTGTTCAATTCGTGATAGTTATATGTTTTTATAAAACACGAATTGCCATTAATTGAACACGAATTTCTCGTTAATTTTTATATAAGATATTTTAGTGCATCTACTTATCTGGTAATATCCATATTTGTGGGCAAAATTTGTGGTAATTAGTGGCAATTGTTTCCATAAACCCATGCTAAAACGCCAGTTCGCAGCCTACGCCCAGCACGCGGTTGGTGCGGGTGAAGGAGTCGGCCACGCGGGGCTGCTCCGTGGTGACGCGGTCGTAGTTCTCGTAGTTGGTCTGGAAGTAGGCGGCCTTCAGCGTCACCACGCGGCCGGCCTTGTAGTTGAAGCCGAAGCCGTAGCTGAAGCTGTTGGTGACGAACGACATGTCGTTCATGTACTGGTCGGTCAGTCCGTAGCGTGTCAGCTGTCCGCCGGCCGAGATGGTAAAGCGGTCGGTGATGTCCCATTCGGCTCCTGCCAGGTATTCGTTGGTGTCGTGGTCGAGCAGGTCCTGGGCGTTGTTGTACCAGTTAGCCTTCTTGTCGAAGAAGTGGTGGTAGCCCAGGTTGATGCGCACCTGGTCGATGGGGCTCCACATGGCACCCACGGTGAGCAGGGCCGGTGCGTCCTCGTTGACTTCCTCGCCGTCGCGGAACTTGTTGACGGCGGCTATCTCGCTGGCCTCGTTGACGGTCGACTCGTTCTTCATCCTGATCTGCGTCTTGAACTCGTACTTGGCGGCGAAGTTGAAGCGGCCCACCTTGTAGTCGGCACCGATGACGGGGGCAACGCCTACGCTGGTCTGGTTGCAGAGCAGGTTGACGCCCTGCGAGTACTTCTGCAGGGCGTTGATCGACTTGCTGGTGCCTGCCAGTGTGGCAGCGCTGCCTTCCAGCTGTGCCTTGGTGGCGGTGAGCTCGGCCGGAACGGGTGCGCCAGCGGCCTCGTACTGTGCGATGCCGGCATTGACCTGCTGCAGTCCGGCATTGACGGTGCTCAGGCCGCCGTCTACGAGTGCCGTGGCCGCCTGCATGAAGCTGCCGAAGTCTTGGTAGCCTCCGGCGGTGTTGACCATGATGTTGCTGATCTTGGCCTTGTAGGTGGCTGTGCCGTAGAGCAGTCGCAGACCGCCGTAGACGGCGAGGTTGGGCAGGATCTTGTAGGCAGCACCGACCTGGAATCCGAAGTAGTACTGCCGTCCCTGCATGTAGCCGTTCATGTCGTAGCCTTTCACGCCGGGAGCCGGCTGTCCGAGTGCCGTGGCTATCTGGTCGAGGCCCTGTAGCTGGTAGGCTATGCCTCCTACGACGCTTTCGAATGAGCCCAGCCCGTCGGCAAACTCACACTTGCCGCCGCCTCCAGGTACGGAGAAGTTGAACTGTATGCTCCAGTCACCTTTATTATATGCTGCCTGCAGCGAGGGGATGAAGGGAGCGTCGGCCACGCCCTCGAAGGTCTTGGTGGTCGAGCCGTTGTTCTTGCGGCCCAGTGCGAAGACGGGGTTCTCCGACGTGATGGTGCGCGTCTGGTGGGCATACTGCCAGTTGAAGCCCAGGTGGAAGCCCTCGGGGAGGAATGCCACGCCGGCGGGGTTGCTATAGACACCGTCGAGACCGATGGCGGCATCACGGGCGGGGTTGCGTAGGAAGTCGATACTCTGATTGGTGTTGGTCAGGATGCCACCGGCGGTGGCTGTGTTGGTGGCTGCGGCCAGCATCACGCCGGCGAGCACTCGATTGAACTGTTTCATTGCTTAATTGTTATATCCTTAAACATCTTTTTACTGAAAACGGCTGCAAAGGTACAGTTATTGTCCGATAATTGTCCGTTTGCGCGCACAAAGTTAACGAAGTTTAACGGGAGTTGCACACAGACCTGCACAGATGTGCAATTCTGTGCAAGACGAATGTACGAATTATAAGACGAATGTACGGATGAACGATATGACGGATGGACGCTAAGACGATATGACGAATGTACGAATTATAAGACGAATGTACGGATGTACGATATGACGGATGGACGAATGGATTGGTGATGGATAAAAAGCGTCTATTCGTACATTCGTCTAAAACCCACGTCCTTTCGTCATTTGGATAAAACGTCTATTCGTACATTCGTCTAAAACCCCACGTTCATTCGTCATTTCTTCAGGTCGGGATAGCTGATGCGGGTATGGTAGATGGTTTTGAGCTTCTCGATGAGTACGGTCTTGGCGTAGGCTATGTCGCGGAAGGTGATGGGGCAGTCCCTGAAGTAGCCCTCGCCCACCTGCTGGTCGATGAGCCTGTTCACCAGCTCGCGGATGCTCTTCTCGGTATAGTCAGGCAGTGAGCGCGATGCGGCTTCCACGGTGTCGGCCATCATCAGGATGGCCTGCTCCTTGGTGAAGGGGTTGGGGCCGGGGTAGGTGAAGAGCAGTTCGTCGACGTGCTCGTCGGGGTGGGTGTTCTTCTGCTGTATGTAGAAGTATTTGGCCTTGCCCAGTCCGTGGTGGGTGGCGATGAACTCCTTGATGACGTCGGGCAGGTTGTACTTGTCGGCCAGTTTGAGCCCCTCGGTGACGTGCGAGATGATGGTCTGAGCACTGTCGATGTACGACATGCTGGCATGCGGGTTGACACCCGACTGGTTCTCGGTGAAGTAAATGGGGTTGAGAATCTTTCCGATGTCGTGGTAGAGGGCGCCGGTGCGCACCAGCTGGCTCTTGGCCCCGATCTTGTTGGCTATCTCGGCAGCCAGGTTGCCCACCTGTATGGAGTGTTGGAAGGTGCCCGGTGCCACCTCGCTCATGCGGCGCAGCAGCTCCTTGTTCATGTCGGAGAGCTCGATGAGCGTGATGTTCGACGTGAATCCGAAGGCTTTCTCGATGAGGTAGAGCAGTGGGTAGGAGCAGAAGAGCAGCAGTCCGTTGAACACCAGGTAGTTGAGGTCGCTGTAGTCGATGCGCGTGATGCTGTCGTGGCGCACCCAGTCGAGTGCCACGTTGGTGGTGGCCGATGCCAGTGCCACGAGCACTGCCGTCCAGAACAGCTGTGAGCGGCTGGAGAGCTCGCGCAGTGAGAAGATGGCCACGAATCCCGCCACCACCTCCACGGCGATGAATTCCAGCGGGTGCTGTAGCACTGTGGCGCACATCAGTATCATGATGATATGCGCCATGAATGCCGTTCGCGAGTCCATGAACACGCGTATGAAGATGGGCACCATGGCGAAGGGTATGATGTAGACGTGTAGCACGTTGTGTGCCACCATGAGCGAGGAGAGCACTGTGAAGATGATGATGAGCGCATAGAGCATGGCCGTGGAGCGCATGCGGTCAAAGTAGTCCTTTCGGAAGAGGGAGAGGTAGACGGTGAAGCATGCCACGAGGATGGCGATGTAGAGTATCTGCCCCATGATGGTGACGGAGATTTGCTGGTCGTTCTTCTCCCGGCGCTCCATCTCCTTCTCGTAGGAGAGCAGCACGTTGTAGGTCTTGGAGTCCACGATGTCGCCCCGGTCGATGATTTTCTGCCCCTGCTGCGCTATGCCGCTGGCCAGGGGGATGCTGTTGGTAAGGTCGGCCAGGCTGGCCTCGCTGCGCTCCTTGTCGTAGATGAGGTTGGGCGTGATGTAGTCGTTCAGGTTGCACTTCTGTAGCACTTCCTGGTACATGTCCAGGTCGGGGTCCTTGAACAGCTGCTCGTAGGCCGTCACGGTGCTGAGTATGTCGCGTATCGGTATGCTGGTGGCCGTCTTTCCGCTGACGAGCCGTATCAGCCGGGTGGTGTCGCTGTTGACCATCGAGAAGTCCGAGGTGCTCATGATGCCTTGCTTGTAGAGGTTGCGCAGGCGATTGGCGATGAGGCTGATATAGTCGGGGGGCAGGCCGGGGATGCCCTGGTTGTAGTCCTTGACGAACTGGCGTATCTGCTTCTCCTCAGTGTCCTTGTAGTGGTTGAAGTAGGGCTCATAGTCCTTCATCAGACTGTCGCGCTCGGCCTTGACGGCCTCCTCGCTCTTGTAGATGGGGAAGTCGAAGGGTGCCTTCAGGTCGGCGTATACCCAGGGCTTGCCTTTCTCAATCTTGAAGTGGTTGCGCGTGTCGCGTGGCATCGACCACACGATAATGGCCACCGTGCCGATGACCAGTCCGGCGCGAATCAGGAAATCGCGCCAGGTTATTTCAGTTTTCAGGTTGAAATTTATCATTTATATGCTATTTGGGTGCAAAGATACAAAATAATTCATAATTCATAATTCATAATTCATAATTATTTAGTAATTTTGCAGCCAAATATCTAAAAGGCTATGTCAGAAAGAAGAGTTAGGGTGCGTTTCGCGCCAAGTCCCACGGGGGCTCTGCATATCGGCGGTGTGCGCACTGCCCTGTATAATTATCTGTTCGCGCGCCAGCATGGCGGCGACCTCGTTTTCCGTATTGAGGACACCGACAGCAACCGCTTTGTGCCGGGGGCCGAGGAGTATATCATAGAGTCGTTCCGGTGGCTGGGCATCCGGTTCGACGAGGGTGTCAGCTTCGGTGGCGACAAAGGTCCGTATCGGCAGAGCGAGCGTCGCGACATCTATAAGAAATATGTGCAGCAGCTGCTCGACGCCGACAAGGCCTACATCGCCTTCGACACGCCCGAGGAGCTGGAGCAGAAGCGCCAGGATATACAGAATTTCCAGTACGACAGCCACACACGCAGCCAGATGCGCAACTCGCTGACGCTGCCGAAGGAAGAGGTGGAGCAGCTGATCAGCGACGGCCATCAGTATGTGGTGCGCTTCAAGATTGATGCCGGACAGGAGGTGCTGGTCAACGACCTGATTCGTGGAGAGGTGCGCGTGAAGAGCGACATCCTCGACGACAAGGTGCTCTTCAAGAGTGCCGACCAGTTGCCTACTTATCATCTGGCCAACATCGTGGATGACCACCTGATGGAGATCTCGCACGTCATCCGCGGCGAGGAGTGGCTGCCGTCGGCCCCGCTGCATGTGCTGCTCTACCAGGCCTTCGGCTGGCAGGACACCATGCCCCAGTTCGCCCACCTGCCGCTGCTGTTGAAACCCGACGGCAAGGGCAAGCTGTCGAAGCGCGACGGCGACCGGCTGGGCTTCCCCGTGTTCCCCTTAGAGTGGCACGACCCCAAGACGGGCGAGGTGAGCCGCGGCTACCGTGAGGACGGCTACTTTCCCGAGGCCGTCATCAACTTCCTGGCCCTGCTGGGGTGGAATCCCGGCGGTGAGCAGGAGATCTTTTCTCTTGACGAGCTGGTGCCGCTGTTCGACATCACGAAGTGCTCGAAGGCTGGTGCCAAGTTCGCCTACGACAAGGGCATCTGGTTCAACCATGAGTATATCCTGAAGAAGTCGGCCGAGGAGATAGCGCGGCTGTGGCTGCCTGAGGTGCAGCAGCATTGTCCGGCAGCAACCCTGGAGCGTGTCACCAAGGTCTGCGCGATGATGAAGGACCGCGTGAGCTTCGTCAAGGAGCTGTGGCCGTTGTGCTCGTTCTTCTTCGAGGCTCCTACGACCTACGATGAGAAGACCGCCAAGAAGCGCTGGAAGGAGGACTCGGCTCAGGTGATGGGCGAGCTTATCGGCGTGCTGGAGGGTATCGACGACTTCTCGCTGGAACACCAGGAGCAGGTAGTACACGCCTGGGTGGAGCAGAAGGAGTACAAGCTGGGCAACGTGATGAACGCCTGGCGACTGACGCTTGTAGGCGAGGGCAAGGGGCCTGGTATGTTCGACATCTCGGCGTTCCTCGGTAGGGAGGAGACTATCCGCAGAATGAAGCGTGCCATCGAAGTGCTGGGATGAGACGGCATAATGTGATAACGAGATAACGTCATAACGAGATAACGTAATAACGAGATAACGTAATAACGTCATAACGAGTGTATAATCTTGTCATATACCTTTATCTGTGGGGAGTGGCTGTCTACAGCCGCTTCAACGAGAAGGTGCGCAAGATGTGGCGCGGCGAGCGCGAGGCTTTCCGCATCCTGCGCGAGAAGGTGGACCCCGAGGCCCGTTACGTGTGGTTCCATGCCGCATCGCTGGGCGAGTTCGAGCAGGGACGGCCGCTGATGGAGCACCTGCGCCGTGAGCATCCGGAGTATAAGATTCTGCTGACGTTCTTCTCGCCTTCGGGCTACGAGGTTCGGAAGAATTATGAAGGTGCCGACATCATCTGCTACCTGCCGCTCGACACTATTACCAATGCGAGGCGCTTCCTGAGGACCATCCGCCCGGAGATGGCTTTCTTTATCAAGTATGAGTTCTGGTATAACTATCTGCATATATTGAAGCATCGCGGGGTGCCCGTCTACTCGGTGTCGAGCATCTTCCGCCCCGACCAGGTGTTCTTCAAGTGGTACGGCCGTCAGTATGGGCGGGTGCTCAACTGCTTCACCCACTTCTTCGTGCAGAATGAGCAGAGCCGCGAGCTGCTGGCGCGGATAGGCATCACCAGCGTCACCGTGACGGGCGACACCCGTTTCGACCGCGTGCTCCAGATTAAGGAGGCTGCCAGGCAGCTGCCAGTGGTGGAGGTCTTTGTCGCACCCCCGAAGGTATTCGTTGCCGGCTCTTCGTGGCCTCCTGATGAGGAGATATTCATCCGTTACTTCAATGAGCACCGCGACTGGAAGCTTATCATTGCCCCGCACGTCATCGGCGAGGACCATCTGCAGCAGATAGAGCGGATGCTTGAGGGCCGCAAGGTAGTACGCTACACGCAGGCAGAGCATAATCTCAAATCTCAAATCTCAAATCTCAAATCCTCCGACGTCCTCATCATCGACTGCTTCGGTCTGCTGTCGAGCATCTACCATTATGGTAGTGTGGCCTACGTGGGTGGCGGCTTCGGCGTGGGCATCCACAATCTCTTGGAGGCTGCCGTGTGGGACGTGCCCGTGTTCTTCGGCCCCAACAACCAGAAGTTCCAGGAGGCCCAGGGGCTGAAACGGAGTGGCGGCTTTGAGATTGGCAGCTACGAGGACTTCGAGCGGCTGATGAACCGCTTTGCTGCCGATGCTGCATATCTGCAGGAGCAGGGACGGCAGGCAGGGCACTATGTCAAGAGCCGCTCCGGTGCTACGGAGATAATCATCTCTTCAGTATTCTCTCACCTCTAAACTTTAAACTCTCACCTCTAACCTTTAAACTTTAAACTCTCCTCCCTACTCATTCCTTGATTATCCGGATATGGCTTGAACCCTGATAGCTGACCGTCCCCTTGCGCTCCAGGAAGTCGATGATGATGCTTGAGGTCTCACGGTTCAGTTCCTCAGGCTCTTTTTTGAGTACAGGCTTCATGATGGCAGCCAGATAGCTGTTGGTGGCTACCGAGTACACCTTGGAGTAGTCGGGCTCCCGGCCGTCCTCCGTCAGTAGCCTGACGCGCTTCAGCTGGTCGGGATTGTCCTTATCCACCGTTGCTTCGCAGAGCAGTCCCGAGATGCGTGGCAGCCGGTAGAGGGTGCCTCGGCTGTAGGTGGTCATGACCGTCACAAGTTCCTCGATGGTCATCCTGAGGATGACGGCCTCGTTATAGAACGGGTCCATCGACAGGATGTCGAACACGCTGATGTCGCCGGCCGGCAGCTGCTTGATGCGGGTATTGCCGTGGTTCACCAGTCCGATGTCGGCTCTGGCTTCCTCCCTGAAGGCATCGCACATCAGGTAGCAGAGCTCGTCGCTCGTCTCGAATGGCGTGGCAGCCTGTGCTATCACCTGCTTGAAGTCGGGATTGTCGCTGAAGTAGGCCACCATGGTTTCCACAACCCGATTGTGCTTGGAGAAGGTGTGAACGTCGATGTATTCTGCCTCCTTGCTGGTGATGCGGCCGTCCCTGTGGGTGAGCGTGATGTGCGTCACTTTCGGCAGCCGGTTGCTGTTCTGGGTGATGAGCACGCCGTTGTGAAGCGGCTCGTCGGCAGTCAGCTGGGTGTGGGAGTGGCCGCCGATGATCAGGTCGAGCCACGGGTATTCCTCAGCCATCCTGACGTCATCCTCGTAGCCGATGTGCGAGAGCAGGATGGTGGCGTCGCACTGGTCGCTGAAGTGCTTGTAGCGAGCCACGGTGCTCAGGGGTGAGGCAAAGCGGAAGCCCTTCACATTGTCGGGGTGGGTGTCGGGGCGCCCTTGGGGATTCACCTGCACGGCACCGATCACACCAATCTTCAGACCGTCGACGTCGAACACCTGCGTGGGCACTATCCCCAGGTTGCTTCCCCTTTCAGGGAAGATGTTGGCGCAGATGTAGCTGAAGCTGGAGAGACCGATGAGCGGTTCCAGTGAGTGAACGTCGAACTCGTGGTTGCCCAGGGTGGTGGCGTGGAATCCCACCATGTTCATCAGCGTCACCATCGGGTATGACGATGGCTTGTACATATCGCTCAGCGGGTTGCCCGTACGGTTGTCGCCGGCAGAGAGTATCAGCAGCTGCGGGTAAAGGGTGCGCAGGCTGTCGGCGATGGCTGCCAGCTGTGGGAAAGCCTCGATGGCGGCGTGCATGTCATTGGCTGCCAGGATGTGTATCTCCCGTTTCTGTCCGTAGCTGCTGGCGTACAGCAGTACAGTCAGGCAGAGCGTGGTGAGTATTCTGGTGTAACGGTTGTGATTCAGGCGGTATTCTTTCATTCTTGTTGCGCTAAAAGTTATTAACGTAGGTGCAAAGATACGAAATAATTCATAATGCACAATTCACGATTCATAATTATTTCGTAATTTTGCGCGAAAATTTGATTCTAAAAGGATGAGACTTATGTGGATGTTCGTGTTTTGGGTGTTGCCGTTGGTGGCCATTGTCTATCTGGCGTGGCACGTATGGACTATCCTGCCGTGGTCGGGATGGTTGAAGTCGGGAGTCATCGCGCTGGGTGTGGGCAGCTTCTTGTTGTTGTTCCTCTCCGTGGCCCGACGGTTCGACGCATTGCCTCTGCCGGTGGCACAGTTGGCCTACGAGGTGGGAACGTCGTCGATCATGGTGATGCTCTATCTGGTGATACTTTTCCTGGTGCTCGACTTGGGGCGGCTCCTGCATCTCGTGCCGCGCTCGCTGCTATACCACAACTGGCAGTCGGCTTTGGCCATCTTTGTGCTCATCTTTGCCGTGTTCCTCTATGGTAATCTGCATTATAAGAATAAGGTACGCGTATCGCTGGAGCTCCCGACGCAGAAACCGTTGGGAAAGGACTATCGGGTGGTGATGCTCTCCGACCTGCACCTGGGCTACCATAATCCGCGCCACGAGTTGGCCCGGTGGGTGGACATGGTCAATGCCGAGCAGCCCGACTTCGTACTGATAGCTGGCGACATCATCGACGGCAGCATGCGGCCTCTGTTAGAGGAGAACATGGCCCAGGAGTTCCATCGGCTGAAGGCACCTGTCTATGCCAGTCTGGGTAACCATGAGTACTATGCCGGTGAGCCTAAGGCGCAGCAGTTCTTCCGTGATGCCGGCATCCGTCTGCTCATCGATGATGCTGCCGTGATTGACAGTAGCATCGTCATCATCGGGCGTGACGACCGCACTAATATGCGTCGCAAGCCCGTGGAGGACTTGGTGGCGGCAGCCAAATCCCAAACCTCAAACCTCAAATCTCAACCATTCACCATCGTCCTCGACCACCAGCCATACAACCTGGAGCGCACAGAGCAGGCCGGCGTTGACTTCCAGCTCAGTGGACATACCCATCGTGGACAGGTGTGGCCCATCTCCTGGATTACGGATGCCATCTATGAATGCTCGTGGGGCAGCCATCAGCGCGGCAATACACGCTATTATGTCTCGTCGGGTATCGGTATCTGGGGCGGCAAGTATCGCATTGGCACGCAGTCGGAATATGTGGTGGCAACCATCAGTGGGGAGTAGCAGTGCTACTCCCTTTCTTTTTTCCTGTGCTGCCAGATTTCTATCGAGTTGATGATGTTCTGCCAGAGGATATAGCAGCCGGGGCCGACGGAGGAGAGCGGGTTGAGATAGGTGGAGGAGAGCCAGATGGCAAAGGCTGTGTTCTTTTGGCCCATGGCTTGTCCTGACTCCTGTGCATGGTCGAAGAAATGACCGATGAAGCGGCCCACGGCAAACTGTACTACGCACATCACCAGTCCCAGCAGGGCGATGGCTGTGAGCAGGGCGATGGTGGTATCGGCATTGACGATGTTCTTCACCGTGGTGCCCGTGACAATCATCAGCGAACAGGCCCACAGGTAGTAGCTCAGGTCGCGGATGGAGACGACCCAGGCGTGAAATCGGTGCATGTGGTGCTTCACGACGTAGGCCAACAGCATCGGCACAATGAGCACGACAAATACCTCGTGGAGTATCTTCAGGAAAGCTTCCCAGAAGGTGATGTCGGCCCCTTTCTCAATCATCGGGAAGCAGACGGGCACCAGCAGGGCCGTCAGGAAGTTGGAGAGGAAGGTGTAGGTGGTCATCTGCTCCAGTGAGCCGCCCAGCTTCTGTGTGACTACGGCGGCGGCAGTGGCACAAGGGCAGATGACGCACATCAGGATGGCCTCCAGCAGGACGAGACTTTCGCCCGTCATCGAGAATCCCAGCATCAGTCCCATCAGTGCAGCGATGAAGATGAGCTGGAAGAGTCCGGTCCAGAAGTGCCACGCCACGGGCCGCAGCCTGCGGAAGTCTACCTTGCAGAAGGTGACGAACAGCACCAGGAACATGAACGCCGGCAGGATGGTCTCAAATATGGGACCGAAAAACTCTGCTGCCGGTTCCAAGCCGGGAGTCAGCCCGAACACCAGATAGGCCACGGCCCCGATGCCCATAGCCACCGGCAGCGTCCAGTCCTTGATGAAACGAACGATGTCCATTTGATGAATACGAAGTTTCCTCTTTTTGACGACTAATGACTAAGGACTTGTTTTTTTTGACAACGAATTAAGACGAATGACACGAATTTCACGAATTGATATTTATTTCACGAATTGATAGCCATTCGTTTCATCAGAAACAAATTTGTGTAATTCGTGTCATTCGTCTTAATTCGTTGTTGTCCTAAAACATTCCTCATTTCTCATTCAGGTAGAATTTCGAGTATGCCACGTAGTGCTCGGCATTGTCAGTCTGTCCGGGCCTGACGGGCTTGATGTACTTGGCAGGCACGCCGCCCCAGATTTCTCCGGCGGGAATCTTGGTGTTCTGAAGCACCAGGGCACCGGCAGCCACGATGGCTCCCTCGCCAATCTCGCATCCATCGAGTAGCGTTGAACCCATGCCGATGAGGGCATGGTCGCGGATGGTGCAGGCGTGTACCGTCACGTTGTGCCCGATTGTCACGTAGTTGCCGATGTGTGTGGGGCCCGTCTCGTGGGTCACATGCACGCAGCTGCCGTCCTGGATGTTCGTGCAGTTGCCGATGGTGATGGGGGCCACGTCGCCGCGCACCACGGCATTGAACCACACAGAGCACTCGTCGCCCATCGTCACATCTCCCACGATTGTAGCGTTCTCACTGAAATAACAGTCTCGCCCCCATTTGGGAGACAGACCCCTATAGGATTTGATTAATGCCATTTGTCTTTTGTTTATAGTTTAAAGTTTATAGTTTATAGCTGATTACTTCTATAGGCAGGTTGAATGGCTTGCCTGGTAATCATCTATAAACTATAAACTCTAAACAATCAACTACTGTAAATTACAGGTTCGGATTGATCTTATTCCACTCAGAGATGGGGGGCACGATGTTCAGCGTGACGAGCTCGTCGCGCATCTTGCACAGGTGCTCGTAGCTCTGGTCGAGCTTGGCATTCTCCTCGGCAGTACCCTGGGGAACCTCAAACTTGGCACCGTCGGCAGTCATGGTGGTCTTCATGGCCATCATGATGTGGTCGTACTTGTCGGTCTTCACGTATGTGCCGACGGGGAAGCGGAAGGGCTCGCCACCCATGGCTGCGCGAATCATCTCAACAGAGAGGTAGGCAGGGCTCTGGAACGAGCTGCGGCCACGGAGCTCGATGATCTTGGCACCACCCTTGGTGACGTCGATCTTCATCTGCTCCCACTCCTCGGTGGGGAACTCTGCTGTGCCGATGATGTCGGTCAGCTTGCGACCGGCAATCTCCACGTGGCTGCCGAAGACGGCCATCTGCTCACCGTGGCCACCATAGGTGGCACAGCCAGTGATCTGGTTCTGCATTACGCCGAACTTCTTGGCCAGGGCCGACTGCAGGCGGGTGGTGTCCAGTCCGGCGAGGGTGGTCACCTGTCCGGGCTTCAGTCCAGAGTAGAGCAGCGTCACCAGACCTGTCAGGTCGGCGGGGTTGAAGATGATGACCACGTGCTTCACGTCGGGGCAGTACTTCTTGATGTTCTGACCCAGCTCCTCGGCGATTTTGCAGTTGCCGGCGAGCAAGTCCTCACGGGTCATGCCGGCCTTACGGGGAGCACCACCGCTTGAGATGATGTACTTGGCATTCTTGAAAGCCTCCTCGGCATTAGTGGTAGCCACGATGTTCACATCGTCGAAGCCACTCTGGCGCATCTCCTCGGCCACACCCTCGGGTGAGAACACATCATAAAGACAGATTTCCGTTGTCAGACCCATCATCAGGGCGGTCTGAGCCATGTTTGAACCAATCATACCGGCAGCGCCGACGATGGTCAATTTCTCATTTGTTAAAGCCATAATTCCTTTATTATTATTGTTTGATATATCAAAAGTGCTGCAAAGATACACAAAAAAATGCAGAGCGTCAACAGATTAACAGAGATTAATATTTCCCTCCGCTCCTTTGCCACTCCGATATGGCAGTCTGAGTGGTATTCAGATCTCCTCAAGGGCGTAGAATTGATAGTCTCGTTGCAGTCGCCAGAGGAAGGCGTGGTCGTCGCTCTCCTTATGCTGGCTGATGCCGAGCACCTGCTGTACTTTTGCGGCCAGTGCATGTACACGGGGGTCATCGTCGTCCAGCAGGAGTGTCTTGCTGATCAGGTTCACCTGCTCCAGTGAGAGGTCGGCAGCCTGGGGATAGACGGGATGATAGTCGCGGCTCAGGTGGCTGAACTCATCGAGGCTCACCTGGATCTTGTTGTAGCTGTCGATGCGGATGACCAGCGTGCCGGCTGCCAGGTCGCCCAGTCGCTGGCGGTGGGGCGTCAGCAGGATGACCAGCACGCCGACGAAGCTCAGCAGAGGCCCGTCGGCGATGAAGAGCAGCCAGCGCAGCAGACTGCAGCCCAGCGTGGCTGGCGAGCCGTCCTTGCGCACCACCCTCAGGCGCAGTAGCTGCTTGCCGAGCGTCTGCCCGTGGTTGAGCTGTTCGCAAAGTGGACAGTAGAACAGGATGGGCAGCACGACGAGCAACAGCTCAATGAGGAAAGTGGCACCGCCAGCCGTCGATGGCAGCATGCTTATGAACCATGTGACAGTATAGCCGTACCCCAAAAGCACTATCCAGTCGATGAGCTGGGCACCGATTCGCTCGCCGATGCTCGCCGGTGTCTGACTAATCTGTACGTACTGACCCGTGATGATGTCTGATTCTGCCATCTTTTTTCGAGATATTTCCGATTTCGCTTGCAAATATAAAGGTTTTTATTTACTTTTGCCAAAGATTTTTCGAAAAAACTCTCTACGGAGGCAAAAAAGGATGAAGGAAGTATCGTTTATCAGACAGAACATCGAGAAGTGGCGCACCACGGAGACGCTGGTCGAGACAGCATCGGACATCTCGCCCGACCAGCTGGCCGATGCCTATATTGAGACCACTACCGACCTGGCCTTTGCCCGTAGTCATTACCCCGCGTCTCGCATCACCATCTACCTGAACAATCTGGCTTCGGCTATCCACAATGAGCTTTACAGCAACAAGCGGGAGAAGTGGTCGCGGCTGTGGACCTTCTGGAGCCGTGAGGTGCCGCTGACGATGTATGAGGAGCGCCGCTCGCTGTGGCTGTCGTTTGTCATCTTCTTTGTCAGTGTCCTGGTCGGTGTCGTCTCGCAATGGCATGACGGCGAATTTGTGCGAATCATCTTGGGCGACAGCTATGTGGACATGACGCTCAGCAATATCGGCAAAGGTGAGCCGATGGCGGTCTACAACGGCGATGGCGAACTGAGAATGTTCCTGGGCATCACCTTTAATAATATCTACGTGTCGTTCCTGGCCTTCGTGTCGGGCGTGCTGACCAGCTTCGCCACTGGTTTCCTGCTATTCCAGAACGGCGTGATGCTCGGCAGCTTCCAGACGTTCTTCATGCAGCACGACCTGCTGGCAGAGTCGATGCTGGCCGTATGGCTGCACGGCACGCTGGAGATTTCGGCCGTCATTGTGGCAGGTGCGGCAGGTCTGACGATGGGCAACGGTTGGCTCTTCCCAGGCACCTATCCGCGGCTGGCGTCTTTCCGCCGGGGTGCCCGTCGGGGACTGAAGATTGTGGTGGGCACGGTGCCCATCTTCATCGTGGCCGCTTTCGTGGAGGGCTTCTTCACCCGCCATACCGAGTGGAACGACGGGCTGAGGCTTGCCTTTATCCTCGCCTCGCTGGCGTTTGTCGTAGGCTATTATATTGTATTACCTTATCAAATACACAGTAAATATGGAAAGAAGAAAGATTGAACTGTACAGGGTGCGCTCCTTCGGCGACAAGCTGAACGACACCTTCGCATTCGTGAATGAGAACTACCGTCAGCTGCTGAAGTACCTCACCTACTTCCTGCTGCCGCTGAGCCTGGTGCAGGCCGTGGCCATGAACGGCTATCTCGGCAATATGATGACGCTGAGCATGGGCGGTGGCAACGGCATGTCGAGCGACGCCCTCATGAGCATGGCGGGCTCGATGGCCTTTTATGCGCTGGTATATGGCGTAGGGGCTTTCCTGCTGGTGACCGTGGTCTATGCCCTGATGCGGCTGTACAACCGTAGGGAGCAGCGGCTCAACGGCCTCATGTGGGAGGAGATGAAGCCCGAAGTGGGGCTGATGCTGCGGCGAGGACTGCTGTTGGTGCTCTTAGGAATTGTGGTGGCGGTGCTCTTCGGACTGCTGATCTTCGCTCTGGTGCAGTTCTCGCCGATGATGCTTTTCCTGCTCTTACCGGCGCTGTTTGTCGTGGCCTTGCCGCTGTCATTACTTACCCCTGTCTATCTCTTTGAGGAGCGCATCTCGCTGACTGATGCTCTCTGGAAGAGCTTGCGACTGGGTTTCCGTACATGGGGCGGCATCTTGGCAGTGATGCTCGTGATGACTATCATCGCCAGTGTGCTTCAGGGAGTAGTCTCGATACCCTGGTATATCGCCTTCATCGTGAAGAGCCTCTTCGGGCTGCAACAGGCTGAGGACTCGTTTGTCAACTCCGTCGGCTTCAGCTTCATCATCTACCTGCTGGGTGTGGTTCAGGCATTCGGCGGATTCCTCACTTATTCACTGGCATATATCTCATTGGCCTATCAGTACGGTCATGCGGCCGAGAAGATCGACGGCGTGACGGTGGATAGCGATATCGAGCATTTCGAAGAATTGTAATACTGCCTGCACCTGATGCCCCTGCCACCTGCCGATACCCTCGTTTGCGACACCGCCCTGCTTTCGCGCTTTCAGCACGATGCTGCCTACGACTATGGCCGTGAGCTGACGGTCGAGCAGAACACGCTGATGGAGTGGCTGGCGATGAAGGTGGGTGAGATGATGCGAGCCGTGCTGGGCTCGTCGGCCGATGTCGTCATGAGTCGCCCCGTCATGCTGGCGTTGGGTGTGGTGACATTGGCCGTCGTCCTGTGGTTTCTTTATCGCCACCAGCCGCAACTCTTCTCCCGACAAAGGAAGGTGGCTATGGATTATGCGGTGGAGCAGGAGACCATCTATGGCATCGACTTCGACGAGCAGATCCACCAGGCCCGCAGCCGGGCTGACTGGCATGCTGCCGTGCGCTATACGTATCTGAAGGTGCTGCGCCAGCTGAGCGATGTAGGTCTGATCGACTGGCAGCTGTCGAAGACGCCCTCACGGTATGTGCAGGAGTGGAAGTCGGCAGAGTTCAGCCAGCTTACTAATCACTTTCTCCGTGTGCGCTACGGCAATTTCGAGGCTACGGAGGCTCTCTACAGTCAGGTGGAGCAGTTGGCTGCCGCCATCGCCAGGAAAGGAGGTGCCCGATGAAGTTCAGTCGCGTCTTTGTCATGTGCATCCTGCTGTTCCTGCTGCTGGTGTTCGCTGCGGAATACCGGATGCCCAAGAAGTTCCGTTGGGAGCCTACCTACGGCCACACCGACAAGAACCCCTTCGGATGCTACGTGTTCGACAGTGTGCTGACTGCTTCTCTGTCTCGTGGCTATACCGTCGGTAGGCAGACACTCTATCAGCTGAAGGAGTCTCCCGATTCTGCGCCCAAGGGCATCCTGGTCTTGGCAGAGTCGCTGGAACTGTCGGAAACTGATATTGATGCGCTGTTCCGTCTGGCCGGGCGTGGCTGCAGAGTCATTCTGTCGGCCCGGAATTACGACTATGTCTTGCGCGACACATTGCATTTCAATCACTACTATTGTTATTCTGCTTCCGAGACACTTCTCCAATATGTCAAGCATAGTCAGAAGCGCGATACGATTGTATGGCACCAGGACAGCCTCTATGCCCGGCGCGAGTTCCTTCTCTTTCCACAGGTGGCCAATCGCGCCATCTGGCTCCTTAGGGACTCTGTCACCGGTTCTCTGTCGGGAAGGGTTCTTGCCGGACCTGTCAAATACAATCCGAAAGCTGATTATCTGGAGTATCTCAAGTCGCAGGTCGACGGCATGGCGGTGGAGTTTCCTGTGGGGAAGGGTGCCGTCCTGATAGTGCCATCGCCACTGGTGTTCACCAATTGCACCGTGCTCGACACCGCCAACCGCGACTACATCTTCCGGCTGCTGTCACGCCTGGGCGACCTGCCGGTGGTGCGCACGGAGGCCTACCAGCCGCGCATGGCTGAGGTGCAGGCATCGCCGCTGCGCTTCTTCCTGCAGCACAGGCCGCTGCGCTGGGGACTCTGGCTGACGATGCTCGGCCTGCTGCTATTCATGCTGTTCACCGCACGCCGTCGCCAGCGGCCCATCCCCGTGGTGAGGGAGCCGCAGAACAGGACCGTGGAATTCGTGCAGCTGATTGGCACGCTCTACTACCAGCGCCACGACTACCGCGACCTGGTGCTGAAGAAGTACACCTACTTCTCCGAGGAACTGCGCCGGCACGACGCCGTGCCTCCCGACACCATAGCGACGCGCATCCGGCAGATAGAGAACAGCGGGCAGCAAATCAGTGCCAGGGAGATGACACAACTGATACAGGAAATGGACGAAATCATCAAAAACAGTTAAAGGACTATATGGAAGAAACCAATCAAACAAGGACAGAGCTGACGGCATTTGCCGAGAAGATTCAGCTGTTGCGCGAGCAGATCGCACAGGTGATTGTGGGACAGGAGCAGGCTGTAGACCTGGTACTGACAGCCATCATCGCCGACGGCCACGTGCTGATAGAGGGCGTGCCGGGCGTGGCCAAGACCCTGCTGGCCCGTCTGGTGTCGCGGCTGATCGACACGCGCTTCAGTCGTATACAGTTTACACCCGACCTGATGCCGAGCGACGTGCTGGGCACCACCGTGTTTAACATGAAGACCCAGACCTTCGACTTCCATCCGGGGCCGGTGTTCTCCGACATCGTGCTTGTGGACGAGATCAACCGTGCCCCCGCCAAGACGCAGGCAGCCCTCTTCGAGGTGATGGAGGAACGGCAGGTGACCATCGACGGTGAGACCCGCCGAATGGGCGACGTCTATACGGTGATAGCCACGCAGAACCCTGTGGAGCAGGAAGGCACCTATAAGCTGCCCGAGGCGCAGACCGACCGGTTCCTGATGAAGATCACGATGGGCTATCCGTCGGAAGAGGAGGAGGTACAGATACTGGAGCGGCATCTGCAGAACAGAACCTTCACTCGGCTCGAGGACGTAGTGCCCGTCATCACCCACGACGAGCTGCTGGCCCTGCGCCGTCGGCTGTCAGATGTGTTCGTAGAACCCTCGCTCATGAAGTACATCGTGGGCATCGTGCAGCAGAGCCGTCGCAGCAAGGCCATCTTCCTCGGTGCCTCGCCGCGAGCCTCTGTGGCCATGCTCAATGCCTCCAGGGCATACGCCTTGCTGCAGGGTCGCGACTTTGTGACGCCCGACGACATCCAGCAGGTGACGCCGCCCATCCTGCAGCACCGTCTCATCCTCACGGCGGAGGCCGAGATGGAGGGACATACGCCGCTGAAGGTGGCTCGGCGACTCATCGAGAAAGTGGAAGTGCCTAAGTAGATGTTCCTCACCCGCCGATTCTATATCGCCCTGGCAGTTGTCGCCGGCATCATTGCCGCCGGCTATCTGTACGCTCCGCTGTTCGACATCGGACGGTGGCTCCTGCTGCTGTTCACCATGCTCTGCATCGCAGACTTCTGCCTGCTCTACGGCAAACGGGGCATCAGCGCCTTCCGGCAGTGCGGCGAACGCTTCTCCAACGGCGACGACAACGATGTGCGCATCCCGGTGGAGAGCACTTACCCGTTCCCACTGGCCATCGAGGTGATCGACGAGATACCCGTCGAGTTCCAGCAGCGCGACATCTGTTTCCGCGCGGGACTTGCCGCCCAGGGTGAGCAGACCATCCGCTACCGGCTGCGACCCACCCGCCGGGGCGTTTACGCCTTTGGGAGCATCAGGGTGTTCGCCGCCTCGCCGCTCTCACTCCTGCAGCGGCGCTACACCTGCGGACAGCCGCAACAAGTGAAGGTGTACCCCAGCTATCTGATGCTCCGCCAATACGAGCTGCTGGCCATCCACAACCACCTGACGGAGATGGGCATCAAGCGCATCCGACGCGTGGGCAACAATACCGAGTTTGAACAAATCAAGGACTACGTCGTGGGCGATGACTACCGCACCATCAACTGGCGAGCTACGGCCCGTCGCCACCAGCTGATGACCAACGTCTATCAGCAGGAGCGCTCGCAGCAGGTGTTCTGTCTCATCGACAAGGGGCGCGTGATGCAGCAAGCCTTCCGGGGCATGACGCTCCTCGACTATGCCATCAACGCTTCGCTGGCACTGGCATACGTGGCCATGAGAAAGGAGGACAGGGCTGGGCTGGTCACCTTTGCCGACGATTTCGACTCCTACGTGCCCGCCTCGCGACAGCAGGGACAGATGCAGACGATGCTCGAGGTGCTCTATGCACAGCAGACGCTGTTCGGCGAGACCGACTTCAGCGCCCTTAGCACCCACGTCAACAAGCACGTCGCCAAGCGCAGCCTGATGGTGCTCTTCACCAACTTCTGGGGAACCGTTGAACTGCGCCGCCAGCTGCCCTATCTGAAACAGCTGAACCGCCGGCACAAGCTGCTCGTGGTGTTCTTCGAGGATGCAGAGCTGGCCGACTATGCCCGTCGGCGGGCTGACAACGAGGAAGAGCAGTTCCGCCATGTCATCGCCGAGAAGTTCATCTACGAGAAACGGCTCATCGCAGTCACCCTCCGGCAGTACGGCATCGCCGCCCTGCTGACCACTCCCGACAGCCTCTCGGTGGATGTCATCAACAGATACCTCGAACTCAAGCAACAATCACTCTAAAAATACAGTAAAGCAATGAATCAGACGATTGACCAGCGATTACGCGACCTTCGGGAAGTGATGCAGCGCGAGCACCTCGCTGCCTTCATCTTCCCCAGTACCGACCCCCATCAGGGAGAGTATGTGCCCGACCACTGGAAAGGCCGCGAGTGGATATCGGGCTTCAACGGCTCAGCGGGAACGGCCGTGGTGACGATGACGTCGGCCGCCCTCTGGACTGACTCCCGCTACTTCATCGCCGCCGGAGAGCAGCTCCGTGGAACTGAATTCCAGCTGATGAGGCTGAAGATGCCTGGCACCCCCACCATCGCCGAATGGATTGGCAAAGAGTGTGGGGCTGGTGCAGAAGTGGCTCTCGACGGCTGGTGCAGTTCGGTCAGTACCGTCCGTGAACTGATTGGCGACCTGCGCCGAGAGGGTGGCATCACCCTGCGCACCAACTTCGACCCGCTGCGCCTGATTTGGCGCCAGCGTCCGCCGATCCCCGAGAATCCCGTGGTGATTCACCCCTTGGAATATGCCGGTGAGACGGCTCACGACAAGATTGCACGCATCCGCCAGGCTCTGCGCGAGCAGCATGCCGACGGTATGCTGATGGCAGCACTCGACGACATCGCCTGGACGCTCAACCTGCGAGGCACCGACGTGCATTGCAACCCGGTGTTCGTCAGCTATCTGCTCATCTCCTCCACTGCCGTTACGCTATATATTAATAAGGTGAAGCTTTCGACGGAGGTGTCCGCCTATCTGAAGGCCGAGGGGGTAGGGGTGGACAGCTATGAGAATGTAGTAAAGGGCCTGAAGGACTACTTCGAATACAATATCCTGCTCGACCCCGACGAGGTGAACTACGCGCTCTTCAAGTCGGTGGCTCGTGAGGTTGTAGAGGCCGAGTCGCCCGTCAAGCGGATGAAGACCGTCAAGAATGAAAGGGAAATACTGGGTTTTAGCGCGGCGATGCTGCGCGACGGCATCGCCATGGCGAAGTTTCTTTATTGGCTTTCCGGAATATCCGGAAAACCCGGAATGTCCGGTTTCTCCGGTCTCTCCAGCGAGTCAGAGCTATCCGTCTCCCAGAAGCTCGCTTCCCTCCGCGCCGAGCAGCCGCTCTTCCGCGACATCTCCTTTGACACCATCGCCGCCTACGGCCCTCACGGGGCCATCGTCCATTACGAGCCTACTCCCGAGAGCGACGCTCCCCTGCAGCCGCGTGGACTCCTGCTCATAGACAGCGGTGCCCAGTATCTCGACGGCACCACCGACATCACCCGCACCATTGCCCTCGGCCCCCTCACCGAGGAGGAGAAGCGTGTCTATACGCTTGTGCTGAAGGGCCATATCCAGATAGAACTGGCCAAGTTCCCCTCTGGCATCAGCGGTACCCAGCTCGACGTGCTGGCCAAGCAGGCCATGTGGCGCGAGGGACTCACCTACCTGCACGGAACGGGTCACGGCGTGGGCTCGTATCTGAACGTCCACGAGGGCCCCCACCAGATACGTATGGAGTGGAAGCCCGCACCCCTCGTGGCCGGCATGACCGTCACCGACGAGCCGGGCATCTATCTCGAAGGCCGCTTTGGCGTGCGCATCGAGAACACGCTGCTCATCACCCCTTATCGGGAGACGGAATTCGGCGAGTTCCTGCAGTTTGAGTCGCTCACCCTCTGTCCCATCGATAAGCGTCCCATCCTTGCAGAGATGCTGACACCCGAAGAGACCGCTTGGCTCAACCAGTATCACCAGCGTGTCTACGACAGCCTCTCACCTCACCTCACTGCCGATGAGGCTGCCTGGCTCAGCGATGCCACCTCGCCCCTGGAGTGACAGCCCGCCTCCCTGTCAGATAAAAAATCGCCAGTAGTTTAGGATAATTATGATTTTATTCGTAACTTTGCAACCCAATAGCAATCAGTTATGGCAAAGAAGAAACAAAGCAAGCAGCAGGGACAGCAGTTCCTCTCCGACGAGAACTATCTCCGTCAGCGGGCAAGGAGCCTCAAGATAGGTAAGTGCTACATCACCGACAACTCAGACGGGGGCATAGATGACATCATCGTCACCCGACAGCATACAGGCGGACGAATCAGCATCGCGTGCTATGTCGTAGACTACTACTGCCTGGGCGTGAAGAACTCTTTCTATCGGCTCCGCATCGAGGACTATGAGCTGCAGGACCAAATGCGCAACGAATGGAGCGACCTCACTTTCAGGGAGTGCAGCTACGAGGAGGCACACAACCGCATCTATGGGGCCATAGCCTTCGCCGAAGAGGCCGGCATCGCGCCCCACAAGAGCTTCGCCCTGACACAGTACATGCTCGAAGAGGACACCGACGACGTGCCCCTCATCGAATACGAATACGGCAAGGACGGCAAGCACCTGCTCATCTGCGATACCCAGCTGGAGGCCAGCAAGTACCTGCCCCTGTTGGAGAAGAACCTCGGCAAGGGCAACTACGACTATATCATCGGCATCGGCAATGAACCCAGTGACCTCGGCGACGATGATATCTCCTACCAGGTCGACATGCAGGAAATCCTCGAAGGCTACGACCGCGAGGCCGTAGTGGACATGGCTGCCGACTTTGGCTTGAAGATAGCCGACAGTCTCAGTGAGGAGGAGGCTCGGAAGGCGTATGCCGACTTTATCAAGGAGAATCCCAAGACGGTGCTCACCTGCTTGTCGCGCCACGACATCAGCCTGCTGGAAGAGGTTGGGGAAGAAGGAGGCGACTATCTCGAAATCGACTTGGAAGATAATGGCCTGCTGCCTATGATTATCAAGTATGGTTGCGCCGAAGAATACTATGACAGTTCAGACAACCGCAGACTACGTGTGGCCGATGACTTCTTCGCTGCCATGAAACCCCATCTCGAAGAGATACGGAAAGACCAGGTGAGGATGCTTTGCAATGTCGCTGAGAATATAGTTGAGGGACTGGCCAACCTCTATGGCCTGGTCAGGATGGATGAAGCCAAGCAGTATCTGCTCCAGCAGTTAGGATATGAAGGTGATGAAGGCAATCAAGGGTTCGACGGCATCAGGAAATTATCATTATTGTTGAAGTCGATGGAGAGTCCGCTCAGTCCTGAGGCTGACTTGAAAGACCAGCTGCCCGAGAATCAGCTCTGCTACGTGTCGCGCTTCTGCAGGACGAGCGTGGCCGAGCTACAGGAGCAGATAGCCCGTTACGACGGACAAGTCACCTCGCGCAGGGCGTTCTCCGACGACCAGGTCATGTCGGCCGGTACCGAGTACCCCGTCATCCCCAACGACCGGCAGCGAGCCTTCGACGATTTCTTCAGCAAGAAGCTCGGCCTGAACCATTATCTCGCCTGGTATTTCGGCACCCAGCTCTGGCATCGAGTGCAGCATGAAGGCCATTTACCCGGCCTGAAGCCGATAGAGGAATATTTCGAATACGACGTGCTCACGTCGGCGAGGGAACCGGTCAGCCGGAAAACGCGCGAGGAGGCCATGCTGCTGCTCGGCGAATACCTGCGCCACATGCCCCGCTGGACCCTCAAGGGCCATTCGCCCTACAGTGCCAACGTGGAGGTGTAGTGCCGCTTATGAAGAGTATGTGCTGGGAAACAAGCTGCCGCTTTGGCTTTTCGGATTCTTATATTAGCTCTCGGCGCATTCGGACCTGCTCGTGAGGTGGTCCAACGGGTGGACTCGCCAGGAGGGCTTGCCTTACAGGCAGTCCAGCCGCTGGACTGACCGGAGTTGTACCCTCAGTCGCCGACCGGCTCATCCGACAGGAAAAGTTTTACGGCGTTTTTCTTGCCACTGTTGCCACTAAGCGCGTTACTGGCTGACTGTCAGGCGGTTACGCAGTGGCATCAACCCTGTTTCTCTTGCCACTGTTGCCACTGCCCTTGCAAGCGTTAAGTACCTGATAATCTGAGTGTTATGTCGTAGTGGCAAGAGTGGCAAGAGAAATATATAAATAGGTGGGGGCGAGTAGGGGGATGCCTTACTGTATCGCCTCCCGCAGTTTGGAACGGGTGCCGTCGGCGGGCCTAAAATGCTAAAAATCATGTCGAAAAGCATAAAAAGTTCATAAAAACTTTGTGGATTTCTAAAAAAGTTGTAACTTTGCACCCGCTTTTCGCAACATGGTGCGCGGAGGCATTAAGTTTAACATAAAATTATAAAACAAAGACAAATGATTATTGTACCAGTAAAAGAAGGCGAGAACATCGAGAAGGCCCTCAAGAAGTTTAAGAGAAAGTTTGAAAAGACAGGCGTGGTGAAGGAGCTCCGCCGCCGTCAGCAGTTCGACAAACCCTCTGTACTTAAGCGCCTTAAGATGGAGCATGCCATCTATGTGCAGCAGCTCCGCGCTAACGAGGAATAATAAAAGTTCCTAAAAAATTTGGTAGTCTCGGAAATTCTTCGTAAATTCGCTGCGAAATAGTAAGAGTCGATAGGCTCCGAAGCGAAATTTATGATGATTGACCAGTTTCTGAACTACCTGCGCTATGAGCGGAATGCGTCTCTGCTGACGGTGCAGAATTACGAGGCGAGCCTTCGGGAGTTCGAATCGTATATCATACATAAGGACGACAGCCTCTCTCTGGATCGGGTTGACACCGATCTTATCCGTGACTGGATGGAGAGTCTGATGGATAAAGGAAACTCTGCTACAACGATTAACAAGAAATTGAGTGCACTGCGTTCCTTTTATCGTTATGCCCTGAAGCGAAACCTGGTAAAGACTGACCCGGCGCACCCAGTGACAGGGCCCAAGAAGGACAAGGTGCTGCCGATGTTCCTGCGCGAGAGCGAAATGGACCGTCTGCTCGACGACATGCAGTGGGGTGACAGCTTTAAAGATGTACGCGCGCGTACTATTATTATATTGTTATATGAAGCCGGTCTGCGGCGCTCGGAATTGGCAGGTCTCGACGATGGCGACATCGACTTCGCCGGGCGACAGCTGAAGGTGACGGGCAAGCGCAACAAGCAGCGCATCATTCCCTTCGGAGAGGAACTGGCCTCACAGCTGCAGCACTATCTGTCGGCACGCGACAAACAGTTTCCTGCAAGAACCGACAAGGCCTTCTTCCTGAACGACAAGGGCTGCCGAGTGACCGTCGACCAGTTGTACTGCACCGTCCGCGAGCATCTCTCCTACGTCACCACGCTCAAGAAGCGTTCGCCCCACGTGCTGCGCCACACCTTTGCCACGGCAATGCTGAACCACGGCGCGGGGCTGGAGAGCATCAGGGGGCTGCTGGGCCACGAGAGTGCCGCTACGACGGAGATCTACGCCCACACCACGTTCGAACAGTTAAAGCGAGTATACAAAGAGGCTCACCCAAGAGCCTGAATCCTTATCAATAACTATTTAAAATAGGAGGTAACTATGGAAATTAAGATTCAGTCGATTCACTTCGACGCTA
>CAMHUC010000037.1 GCA_946188155.1 uncultured bacterium
TTCCACACGATGAGCTGCTTGTAGCAGTTCTCGCAGGTGTCGAACTCGTCGATGTCCATCGACTTGCCCGTTCCTCCTCCTGCCTCACGGAAAGCTATCTCGCGCAGCCGTCCCACCTCGCGCATCACGTTGGGAGCGTTGTGCGCGGTGATGATGTAAATCTCGTTGTTGCTCTTGTTGGTCATCCGGAGCTGAAGGTCGGGTGTCAGCTCTCGCTTGAGGACTTCCTTGTCAATGGGTTGGATGATTTCTTGCTCCATCTCTGTGCTATTGGTGTTATCGTCGTTACAGCGTATATACTATCTCTTTCACGTACTGCGCCCATTCCACGGGCTTTTTGCTCTTGTCGAATGTCTGCCAGGGGATTGGCTTGCCGATGGCGATGCGGAATGTCTTGTGTACGTTCTTGTACATCTCGTCGACCAGGAACATCATGGCCAGGTTGAACGGCAGGAAGCGGTCGGAGAAGTTGGCCAGGCGGTAGAAGAAGTCGGAGTTCTGCCCTCCGAAGTGGATGGGCACCACGTCGCGCTGATACTGCACGCTCTTGGATATGAACGTCTTGGTCCAGGGGATGTCCTTGATGACGCCGTCCTTTCGGCGGGAGCACAGTCCGGCCGGGAACATGAGCATGTGGTTGGTGCTCTGGAATCCGGCCTCTACCATCGCCGGGAAGTTACGGCTCTGGCTTCCGGTCTTGTTGATGGGGATGCATACGGGTGCCAGCCCGGGCAGGTTCATCAGCAGGTCGTTGACCAGGTAGCGGAAGTGGCCGTCGTAATGGCGCCCGATGACCGCTCCGAGGGCCACACCGTCCTCGCCGCCCAGCGGGTGGTTGCTCACGAAGGTGTAGAAGCGGCCGTCGTGCGGGTCGGGCAGGTTCTCCTGGCCTTCTATCTGCAGCGTCATGTCGAGATAGCGTACGCACTCTTCGAGCCACTCCACCCCCTGCTTGTCGCGACTGTCCCAGAGGAAGGCGTTCACCTGGTCCTCGTGGGCAATGCGCTTGAGCCAATTGACGAGGAAGGCCGGCACGAACTTTGCCTTCGCGCCCATCTTTCCTTTGAGTATCTTTTCGATGTCTACTGTCTTCTTTGTTATTTCTGCCATATCTCTAATTGATGCTAACGGGGTGCAAAAATAGCACAAATCTTTCAGAATTGAGCAAAAAAGGAAAGAAAATATTCTATTTTAAATGTATTTAGTACACGCAGCCGCTATTGTGGGTCTGTAAAGGGCCCTGGCGAGGGCGTTGATTTGCCTGCCTCAGCAGAGCGAAATCAATAAAATAAAGTTAAATTGAAAAAAATGTGGGGAAAAGTGGTGTAAAGTGGGGAATTTTATCTAATTTTGTACCCGAACTCATAATAGAGGTGAACGCATGCGCTTTTTAGGTAACATAGAAGCAAAGACAGACGCCAAGGGAAGAGCCTTCCTGCCCGCTGTTTTCCGCAAGGTGCTCCAGGCATCGGGCGAGGAGCGGCTGGTGGTGCGCAAGGACGTATTCCAGAAGTGCCTGGTGCTCTACCCCGAGAGCGTATGGAACGTTCGCCTGGATATGCTGAAGGCCAACCTGAACCTGTGGAAGCCTGCCCACATGCAGATGCTGCGGCAGTTCATGCAAGGCGCAGAGACCTTCACCCTCGACGGCAACGGCCGGTTCCTACTCTCCAAGCAGCTGCTCAAGGCTGCCGGCATCGCGGGTCAGGACATACAGTTTATCGGTATGGACGACGTCATTGAGATATGGGCCCCGCAGCAACTGGAGTCCAACACGCTAAGCGACGAGGCCTTCGGCGAGGAGTTCGAACGCATCATGAACAGCGACAACGCCCTATGATACAGACAGCCGGGACATATCACGTAGCAGTTCTCCTGAAGGAGAGTGTCGACGGGCTTGATATCAAGCCCGGCGGTATTTATGTGGACGTGACCTTCGGAGGTGGCGGCCACAGCCGGGAGATTCTCAGCCGACTGGGACCGACGGGCCGTCTGTTCGGATTCGACCAGGATGCCGACTCAGAGCGCAACATCCCCGACGACGCCCGCTTCACTTTCGTCAGGAGCAACTTCAGATACCTCAGAAACTGGATGCGCTACTACGGCGTGGAGCATATCGACGGTCTGTTGGCCGACCTGGGCGTGTCGAGCCACCATCTCGACGACGAGAGCCGCGGCTTCTCCTTCCGCTTCGACGCGCCGCTCGACATGCGGATGAACACGCGTGGAGGCCTGACGGCTGCCGACGTCGTCAACGGCTACAGCGAGGAGCAGCTGGCCGACATCTTCTACCTGTATGGGGAGCTGAAGAACGCCCGCCGGATAGCATCGGCCTTGATAAAGGCCCGGCAAGTGCAGCCGCTGAACACTACCGGCGACCTGCTGGCCGCCGTAGGCAGCCTGTTTGCCAAAGAGCGTGAGAAGAAGGAGACGGCCAAGCTGTTTCAGGCCCTGCGCATCGAGGTGAACCACGAGATGGACGCCCTGCGCGAGATGCTCAATAGCGCGTGCGACCTGCTCGGCGAGGGTGGCCGACTGAGCGTGATCACCTATCACTCGCTTGAAGACCGCATCGTCAAGAACATGATGAAGGCCGGCAATGCCGAGGGTAAGGTCAGCCAGGACTTCTTCGGTCGCATCGCGGCACCGCTGAGGAGCATCGGCAACAAGCCTGCAGTGCCTACTGACGAGGAACAGGCGCGTAACCCCCGAAGCCGCAGTGCCAAGCTGAGGGTGGCGGAGAAAGTGAAGAGTGAATAGTGAATAGTGAAGAATGAAGAAGAAGGACGACATAGAACTGGAGATAGAGGTGGCACAGGCAGAGGAGCCCGCTGTGGCCGCCGAGCCTGCTGCCGCCGAGACACCTGCCCCGGAGGCTGTGGAGGAAGAAGTGCCCAGCCTGAAGGAAGAGGTGGCCGAAGTGAAGGAGCAGACCAAGAAGGCCATCCGCAAGATTAAGGAGAACGTGAAGGAGGAAGACCCGAAGTTCTCCCCGGCGATGACGCTGCGCACCATCCTGGGCGGCGACTTCCTGACGGCAGAGATGGTGCGCCACCAGATCTGGCTCATCGTGCTGGTCGTCATGTTTGCCATCATCCATGTGGCCTTCCGCTACCAGTGCCAGCAAGACATGATAGCCATCGACAAGATGGAGAAGGAGCTGCTCGATGCCAAGTACAAGGCGCTCTCCAGCTCCAGCACGCTGACGGAGAAGTGCCGGGAGAGCCATGTGCTGGAGGCGCTGAAGCAGAACAGAGACAGTCTGCTGCACATCTCCGACCAGCCACCTTATATAATATATGTACCCTAAGAAGGAGAGATAGAGAATGAGTAAGTTCAATTCAGACAAGGTCATGCCCCGCTACTTCGCCATAGCAGTAGTGCTGACGTTCGTGGGCTTTGCCATCGTTGGCAAGGCCATGTATATCATGACCGCCAAGAAGGACTACTGGACTCAGGTGGCATCCCGTCTGAAGCGCGACAGCGTGAGCGTGAAGCCCAACCGTGGCAACATTCTCAGCTGCGACGGCCAACTGATGGCCACGAGCATCCCGGAATACAAGGTGTACATGGACTTCCAGGCGGGTACCGACGACTCGCTGGGGCTGGCGCGCCACGATTCGCTGTGGGCGGTGAAGATGGACTCCATCTGCATGGGCCTCAACGAGATATTCCCCAAGAAGTCGGCCGAGGAGTTCAAGAGCCATCTGCTGGAGGGCATGAACAAGGAGAGGAACGGGAAAAAGGGCTCGCGCCACTGGGCCATCTGGCCCCGCCGCATCGACTATAACACCTTCTGCGAGGTGCGCAAGCTGCCCATCTTCAGAGACCCCATCTACAAGGGTGGCTTCCACTGGGAGGAGTTCAACTCGCGCCGCCGTCCGTTTGGCTCACTGGCCCGCCGCACCATCGGCGACTTGTTTGGTGCCAAGGACAGTGCCAAGTACGGCCTGGAGCTGTCGTATGACTCCATCCTGCGCGGTACCAACGGCCTGATGCACCGTCGTAAGGTGCTCAGCAAGTACCTCGACATACCCGTGATGTCGCCCATCGACGGTGCCGACATTGTGACAACCATCGACGTGGGCATGCAAGACCTGGCCGAGCGCGCCCTGGTGGACGAGCTGAAGGAGATCAACGGCGAGATGGGCGTGGCCATCCTGATGGAGGTGAAGACGGGCGACGTGAAGGCCATCGTGAATATGTCCCGACAGTATGACAGCAATGGAGAGCCATATTATGCCGAGGCGGTGAACAACGCCATCAGCTACCGCTGTGAGCCAGGCTCGGTGTTCAAGGTGGCCTCGTTCCTCGTGGCTCTCGATGACGGGGTGGCCGATACCAGCTTCGTCATACATACCGGCTGCGGCGTGATGGAGATGCACGGCCGCATGATGAAAGACCACAACTGGCGCCGCGGCGGCTACCAGGACATCAACATGGCCCGCTCATTAGAGGTGAGCTCGAACATCGGCGTGAGCTACGTCATCGACAAGTTCTACGGCAGCAACCCGACGAAATATGTGCAGGGCCTCTACCGTGTGGGCATCCACGAGGACCTGAAACTGCCGCTTGTGGGCTATCACCCACCCTACATCCGTATGCCCGACACCAAGACCACCGACCGCGCCAAATACTGGAGCAAGACGACACTGCCCTGGATGTCGATAGGCTACGAGACGCAGATAGCCCCCATCAACACGGTGGCTTTCTATAATGCTATCGCCAACAACGGACGGATGATGCAGCCACGCTTCGTGAAGCAGCTGGTGAAGGACGGCGAGGTTGTCAAGGAGTTTGAGCCTGTAGTGCTGAAGGAACAGATTGCCAAGCCGAAGGCCATCAAGACCATGCAGACCATCCTGGAGCATGTGGTCAGTCAGGGACTGGGCCGAAAGGCTGGCTCGAAGTCGTTCAAGGTGGCTGGCAAGACCGGTACGGCACAGGTGGCCGACCAGTACGGCAGCTATCACTCAGGCACCACGCGCTACTGGCTGTCGTTTGCCGGCTATTTCCCTGCCGACAACCCCCGCTACACCTGTATCGTCTGCATCAAGAAGTCGGGCCTGCCTGCCTCTGGCGGCGGCATGTCGGGTGTGGTGTTCCACCATATCTCGGAAGGTGTGATGGCCCAGAACCTGAAGCTGAGTGTGAAGGATGCCCGCGACGAGACGTCGGTATTCACGCCAGACGTGAAAAACGGCGACACGGAGGCTGCCAACTACGTGATGAACAACCTGAGTATCAAGGAGAAGCCACAACTGGCGCAGCAGGCGAAGAGTCGTGGCGTGGTGCCCGACGTGAAGGGCATGGGCGCTCGCGATGCTGTCTACGCCATGGAGAGTAGCGGCGTGAAGGTTATCATAAGGGGCAGGGGCAAGGTGAAGTCGCAGAGCATTGCTGCAGGGACGGCTGTGAAACCCGGTATGGTGTGCGACCTTTATATGGAACAATAACAAAAGGACAGGAGATATGAAGTTAAGCGAGTTGCTCAAGAATGTAGAAGTGATCAGCATCGACGGCGATGCAGGAAAGGATATTACAGGCGTGAATATCGACTCACGCCGTGTCAGTGCCGGCCATCTCTTCGTGGCCATCCCCGGCACGGTGACCGACGGCCACAAGTTCATCCCCAAGGCCATCGCCCAGGGGGCAGCGGCGGTGCTCTGTGAGAACGTTCCCGAGGAGCGGGAGGCTGGAGTGACCTATGTGCGCGTGGCATCTACAGAGGACTGTGTGGGCGAGGTGGTCACCCGATTCTATGGCGACCCTTCGGCAAAGCTCAAGCTGGTAGGCGTGACGGGCACCAACGGCAAGACCACCATTGCCACCTTATTATATAATATGTTCCGTAAGATGGGCCACAAGTGCGGGCTGCTCTCCACGGTGTGCAACTACATCGAGGACGAAGCCATCGCCGCCGACCATACCACCCCCGACCCCATCGAGCTGAACCAGCTGCTGGCCCGGATGGTGGACGCCGGCTGCGAATACGCCTTCATGGAGTGCTCCAGCCACGCCATCGCGCAGAAGCGCATCGGAGGGCTGACATTTGCCGGAGGCATCTTCACCAACCTGACGCGCGACCATCTGGACTACCATAAGACGGTGGAGAACTATCGCAACGCCAAGAAAGCCTTCTTCGACGGCCTGGGAAAGGATGCCTTCGCCATCACCAATGCCGACGACAAGAACGGTATGTTCATGGTGCAGAACACCAAGGCCACAGTGAAGACCTACTCCACCCGTACGATGGCCGATTTCAGGGGGCGCATCATCGAGTGCCACTTCGAAGGCATGTACCTCGACATCGACGGCCGTGAGGTGGGCGTGCAGTTCATAGGCAAGTTCAACGTGAGCAACCTGCTGGCCGTCTACGGTGCTGCCGTCATGCTGGGCAAGCAGCCAGAAGACATCCTGGTGGTGCTGAGCACGCTGAAAAGCGTCAGCGGGCGCCTTGAGCCAATCCGCTCGCCGGAGGGCTTCACCGCCATCGTTGACTACGCCCATACCCCCGATGCCTTGGAGAATGTGCTCAACGCCATCCACGAGGTGCTCGACGGCAAGGGGCAGGTCATCACCGTGTGCGGCGCCGGCGGCAACCGCGACAAGGGCAAGCGTCCGCTGATGGCTCAGGAGGCCGTCAGGCAGAGCGACCGGGTGATTATCACCAGCGACAACCCCCGCTTCGAGGAGCCGCAGGACATCATCAACGACATGCTCGCCGGCCTGGATGCCCGTCAGATGAAGAAGGTAGTATCCATCGTCGACCGCCGTGAGGCCATCCGCACGGCCTGCATGATGGCCCAGAAGGGCGACGTGATCCTCATCGCCGGCAAGGGCCATGAGGACTATCAGGAGGTGAAGGGCGTGAAGCACCATTTCGACGACAAGGAGGTGGTGCGCGAAATCTTCGCCCAATAATTACGGAATAACGAAATAACGTGATAACGAAATAACGTGATAACGAAATAACGTGATAACGAAATAACGAAATTCCCAGATTCAAGATGCTATATTACCTGTTCAGATTCTTAGAGCAATACAATATACCGGGGGCTCACCTGTGGACGTACATCTCCTTCCGGGCCCTGCTCACACTCATATTGGCCCTGCTCCTCTCGGCCTGGTTTGGCGAGAAGTTTATCAAGTGGATGAAGCGCAGGAAGATCTTCGAAACCGAGCGCGACCCGAGCATAGACCCCTTTGGCGTGGAAAAGAAGGGGGTGCCCACCATGGGTGGCATCATCATCATTGTGAGCATCCTGATACCGGTACTGCTGCTGTGCCGCATTCGCAACATATACATCATCCTGATGATCGTCACTACGGTGTGGCTGGGATTCCTCGGCTTCCTCGACGACTACATCAAGATCTTCAGGCGCAACAAGGAGGGGCTGAAGGGTAAATACAAGATAGTAGGCCAGATCAGTATCGGCTTCATCGTCGGACTCACGCTGTGGCTCAGTCCCGATGCCGTGGTACGTGAGAACGTAAACGTGCGGCAGCAGAACGAGATTGTAGTGGTGAAGCATAAGCCGGAAGCGGTAAAGTCGCTGCAGACCACCATCCCCTTTATCAAGAACCACAACCTGAACTACTCCAACGTGATGGCCTTCTGCGGCAAGTATAAAGTGGCAGCCGGATGGGTGCTGTTCGTGCTGATGACCATTCTCGTGGTGACGGCTGTCAGCAACGGTGCCAACCTGAACGACGGCATGGACGGCATGTGCGCCGGCAATTCCGCCATCATCGGCGTGGCCCTGGGCATCCTGGCTTACGTGTCGTCGCACATCGGCTACGCCAGCTATTTCGACATCATGTATATCCCCCACAGCGAAGAGCTGGTGGTATTCCTCTGTGCCTTCATCGGGGCTATGGTGGGATTCCTCTGGTACAACGCCTTTCCTGCCCAGGTGTTCATGGGCGACACCGGCTCGCTGACCATCGGCGGCATCATCGGCGTGTGCGCCGTCATCATCCACAAGGAGCTGCTGCTGCCCATCCTCTGCGGCATCTTCTTCGTGGAGAGCCTGAGCGTCATCATCCAGACGCAGTGGTTCAAGCTTCAGAAGCGGAAGGGCAAGCGTGTGCGCGTGTTCCGTGCCACGCCTATCCACGACAATTTCCGAAAGCTCGACTCCCAGCTCGACGCCACCAGCACCTACATCCTGAAGGGCTGGCCCCATCGCCCGTTCCACGAGTCGAAGATCACCATCCGTTTCTGGATTACTACCATTATCCTGGCGGCACTGACCATCATAACACTCAAGATGAGGTAGGTTACGGTTTATGGTTTATGGTTTATAGTTTATAGTTTACGGTTTATAGTTTATAGTTTATAGAGGAAGATGAAAAGAATAGTCATATTAGGAGCTGGCGAGAGCGGTGCAGGAGCTGCCGTCCTGGCCAAGAAGGAAGGGTTCGACGTGTTTGTGAGCGACATGTCGAAGATTGCCGACAAATACAAGAAGATGCTCGACGACCGCAGCATCGAGTGGGAAGAAGGGCACCATACAGAAGAGAAGATTCTCAATGCCGACGAGATTATCAAGAGCCCGGGCATCCCAGAGACGGCACCGATGGTAAGGCAGGCTGCGGAGAAAGGCATACCCATCATCAGCGAGATAGAGTTTGCCGGGCGCTATACCCACTCGAAGATGATCTGCATCACCGGGTCGAACGGCAAGACCACGACCACCTCGCTGATCTACCACATCTTCCGACAGGCAGGCTATGATGCCGGTCTGGCTGGCAACATCGGCAACTCGCTGGCCCTCCAGGTGGCCGAGGACCCGCACGAGTACTACATCATCGAGCTCAGCTCGTTCCAGCTCGACAACATGTACGACTTCCGTGCCAACATCGCCATCCTGCTGAACATCACGCCCGACCATCTGGACCGCTACGACTTCAAGATGCAGAACTATGTGGATGCCAAGATGCGCATCATACAGAACCAGACCCCCGACGATGCCTTCATCTATTGGGCCGACGACCCCATCATCAAGCGCGAACTGGAGAAGTATGACATCAAGGCCATCCAGTATCCGTTTTCAGAACTGAAGGAGAAGGGCGTCATCGGCTATATTGAGGAAGGTCAGTACAAGATAGAACAGCCCGAGCCCTTCAACATGGAGCAGGAAAGCCTCAGCCTGACGGGCAAGCACAACATCTACAACTCGCTGGCCGCCGGCATCGCCGCCAACATCGCCGGCATCAAGAAGGAGGAGATCCGTAAGAGCCTGAGCGACTTCCCCGGCGTGGAGCATCGCTTAGAGAAGGTGTGCATGGTGCGCGGGGTGCAGTATATCAACGACTCCAAGGCCACTAACGTAGACGCCTGCTGGTATGCCCTGGAGGCCATGAGGACAAAGGTTATCCTCATCATCGGCGGCAAGGACAAGGGCAATGACTACAGCCCCATCATTCCGCTGGTCAAGGAGAAATGCACAGGACTGGTCTACCTCGGTGCCGACAACCAGAAGCTGCACGACAACTTCGACGCTCTGGGCATCCCCGTGCGCGATACCCACTCGATGAAGGAGTGTATGGAAGCCTGCTACGAGATGGCCCAGCCCGGCGAGACGGTACTGCTCTCACCCTGCTGCGCCTCGTTCGACCTGTTCAAGAATATGGAGGACCGCGGCGAGCAGTTCAAGGAGCTGGCGCGAAGCCTATAGGCCCGCGAGATAACGGCATAACGAAATAACGTGATAACGCGATAACGAAATAACGAAATAACGACCGTGAACAAGAAAATAGGCAATCTTTTCAAAGGCGACAAGGTCATCTGGATGGTGTTCTTCTTCCTCTGCATGATCAGCTTGGTGGAAGTGTTCTCCGCTTCCAGCAACCTGACGTATAAGAGCCAGAACTACATGGCCCCGATTATCTACCATGCCGGTATGATAGCCTTCGGCGTCTTTGTAGCCGTGGTGACGCTCAATATACCCTGTCGCTACTTCAAGCTGATGACGCCTTTCTTGTTGCTGGTTACCTTTATCACGCTGCTCTGGGTACTGGTGGGTGGCGAGAGCATCAACGGTGCCAACCGCGTCATCTCACTGCCCGGGGGCATCACATTCCAGCCTTCGGAGATAGCCAAGGGCACGATGGTGCTCATCACGGCGCAGATACTCAGTGCCATGCAGCGCGAAGAGGGTGCCGACAAGAAGGCCTTCAAGTATATCCTCTGGATTGTGGTGCCCACGGCCGCCCTCATCGGTATAGAGAACCTCTCGACGGCCGCCCTGCTGCTCTCCGTCATCTTCCTGATGATGTACATCGGCCGCATATCGATGGCACAGCTGGGCAAGCTCGTCGGGGTGACGGCCGTGGCGCTGGCGGCCTTTCTCACGCTGGTGCTCACACTGGGAAGCATCGGAGACCAAGAGGAGGTCAGCAGCCAGACAGTCGAGTCGGTAGAGGGCGCCACCGACACCAAGGTCATCAAGGGCGGAGGTGTGTTCCACCGATTTGTCACCTGGCGCAACCGAATTATCAAGCACCTGGACAAGAAGTCCGTATCGCCTGAGGACTACGACCTGGACAAGGATGCGCAGGTGGCCCATGCCAACATCGCCATCGTGTCGAGTAACATTATCGGCAAAGGGCCTGGAAAGTCGGTGGAACGCGACTTCCTTTCGCAGGCTTTCTCCGACTTCATCTACGCCATCATTGTTGAGGAGCTCGGCATTGTGGGAGCGGCGTTCGTCTGTCTGCTGTATATCGTGCTACTCTACCGCACGGCCCGCATTGCCAGCCGGTGCGAGAACAACTTCCCGGCCTTCCTGGCCATGGGACTGGCCCTGATGCTGGTCATTCAGGCCACGTTCAACATGCTGGTTGCCGTAGGCATTGCGCCCGTCACTGGCCAGCCGTTGCCTTTGATATCCAAGGGTGGCACTTCGACCATTATCAACTGCGCCTACATAGGCGTGATTCTCAGTGTCAGCCGTTCTGCTAAAAAAAGGGGAGAGAAAGTGTCGCTAAAAGGAATTTAATTTGTAATTTTGCACGCAAAATATAATAAGGTATGGACAAGGAGTTAAGAGTCATCATCAGCGGAGGCGGTACGGGAGGCCACATCTTCCCTGCCGTCAGTATAGCCAATGCCGTGAAGGCCTTGCGCCCCGGAGCCAAGATATTGTTCGTGGGAGCCCGGGGGCGCATGGAGATGCAGCGCGTTCCCGCCGCCGGCTACGAGATAAAGGGTCTGCCCATCCGCGGGCTCTACCGTCCGCTGTGGAAACCTGCCAACGTGATGGTAGCCATCGACTACGTGCGCAGCACCTGGATGGCGCGCAGCATCCTGAAGCAGTTCCGCCCCGACGTGGCCGTGGGCGTGGGCGGCTATGCCAGCAGTGCCACCCTTGCCGCTGCCCATGCACAAGGCATCCCGTGCCTGGTGCAGGAGCAGAACAGCTATGCCGGCCTCACCAACAAGCGGTTGGCCACAAAGGCTCAGAAGTTCTGCGTGGCCTACGAGGGCATGGAGCGCTTCTTCCCGGCCGACAAGATCATGCTCACTGGCAACCCCGTGCGCCAGTCACTACTCCAGGTCACCCTCAGCCGTGAGGATGCCATCAGCAGCTTCGGCCTCGACCCTTCCAGGAAGACCATCCTGCTTGTGGGAGGCAGTCTCGGCGCCCGTACCATCAACGAGAGTGTGCTCCTGCACCTCGACCTCGTGAAGTCGGCCGACGTACAGTTTATCTGGCAGACGGGCAAGTTCTATAGTGCCGAAATCAGCCAGCGCCTGGCCGGCCAGCAGTTGCCCAACCTGAAGGTAACCGACTTCATTACCGACATGGGAGCCGCCTATCGTGCTGCCGACCTGGTCATCAGCCGTGCCGGAGCAGGCAGCATCTCTGAGTTCTGCCTGCTGGGCAAGCCTGTCATTCTCGTGCCAAGTCCCAATGTGGCCGAGGATCACCAGACGAAGAATGCCCTGGCCCTGGCCAATAAGGATGCTGCCCTCTACGTGAAGGACGCCGAGGCCCCCGCCATGCTGCTGCAGCTGGCCATCGACACCGTGAACGACGCAGCAAAGCTCCAGTCGCTCAGCGCTAATGTGCTGAAGCTGGCACTCCCCGACTCAGCCGAGATTATCGCCAAGGAGGTTATCAAACTGGCACAAAAGTAGAATTATGGAACTAAAGGATATCAAATCAGTGTATTTCGTAGGGGCCGGCGGCATCGGAATGAGTGCCATCGCCCGCTACTTCATCAAGAAAGGGCTGGTAGTGGCAGGCTACGACAAGACCCCCTCCGACCTCACCCGACAGCTGGAGAAGGAGGGTATGCTCATCCACTACGAGGAGAGCCTCGACGAGATTCCCCATGCCTGCAAGCAGAAGGAGTCGTGCCTCGTCATCTATACCCCGGCAGTGCCCGACACTCACCAGGAACTGCGCTATTTCCGTGATCACGGCTTCGAGATACAGAAGCGTGCACAGGTGCTCGGCACGCTCACCAAGTCACACAAGGGACTCTGCGTGGCAGGCACACACGGCAAGACCACTACCTCGACGATGTGTGCGCATATCATGCACCAGAGCCACATCGACTGTAACGCCTTCCTTGGAGGCATCTCCAAGAACTATGGCACGAACTACATCCTCTCCGATTCCGACTATGTGGTCATCGAGGCCGACGAGTTCGACCGCTCCTTCCACTGGCTCCGCCCCTGGATGAGCGTCATCACCGCCACCGACCCCGACCATCTCGACATCTATGGCACCAAGGAGGCCTATCTGGAGAGCTTCCGCCACTATACCGAGCTGATACAGCCCGGCGGTACGCTCATCATACATCGCGACCTGGAGATGAAGGAGTCGCTGCAGGCCAATGTGAAGCGCTATGACTACAGCCTCACCGAGGGCGACTTCCACGCCGAGAACATCCGTATCGCCAACGGCAATATCACCTTCGACTTCATATCCCCCGTAGAGTGCGTGAGGGATGTACAGTTAGGTCAGCCCATCCCCATCAACATTGAGAATGGCGTCGCTGCCATGGCCATGGCCCAACTCAGCGGCTGCACGGCCCAGGAGCTGAAGTACGGCATGCAGACATACGGTGGCGTTGACCGGCGGTTCGACTTCAAGATCAAGACCGACCGCCTGGTGTTCCTCAGCGACTATGCCCACCATCCCAAGGAGATATGGCAGAGTGCAAAAAGCATCCGCGAGCTGTATCGCGACAAGCGCATCACGGCCATCTTCCAGCCCCACCTCTATACCCGCACCCGCGACTTCTACAAGGATTTCGCCGACGCCCTCAGTCAGCTCGACGAGGTCATACTCACTGAGATCTACCCGGCACGCGAGGAACCCATCGAGGGCGTCACCTCGAAGCTGATCTACGACAACCTCCGGGAGGGCGTGAAGAAAGAGATGATACAGAAAGACCGTGTGCTCGACTACGTCAAGGCCCACGACTTCGAGGTGCTCGTGGTACTCGGAGCCGGCGACCTCGACAACCAGGTGCCGCAGATTGCCAAGCTCCTCAACCAGAGAATAGCAGAATCGTAAATCGATAGTAGTAAATAGTAAATCGATAGTAGTAAATAGCAAATCGAAAATAGCTAAATAGTAAATAGCCATGGTGTCATTCAACTGGAAGAAGACCCTCGTCGTTACGATTGATATAGCCATCGTCATCTACCTGGCGCTGGCCGTCTCGGCATTCAACACCCCTGTCGAGAAAGCTACCGTGTGCTCCGAGGTGAAGATTGACATCAACAACGAGATGGCCGACGGCTTCCTCAACGCCACGGAGGTGAAGCGCATACTGGAGCGCAACCGCCTCTATCCGCTCGCCCGCCCGATGGCCGACATCAGCGCCCGGCAGATAGAGGAGAGCCTGCGTAAGAACCCGTTCGTGGAGAGGGCGGAGTGCTTCAAGACACAGAGTGGCCGCGTGTGCATCAGCATCCGCCAGCGCACACCCGTGCTCCACGTGATGGCCGCCGACGGCGACAACTACTATCTTGACACCTACGGCAGCATACTCCCCGAGACACGCTACCCGTCGGACATGATCGTCGTCACGGGAACCGTTTCGCGCAAGTATGCCCAGAAGGTACTCTCACAGGTAGGCAACCTGCTCCTCGAGGACAAGTTCTGGCAGAGCCAGGTGGTGCAGGTCAACGTACTGCCCGACCGCACACTCGAGATGGTTCCCCGTGTGGGCGACCACATCATCTATCTGGGGCCTCCCGTCAACATCGCCAAGAAGCTGGAGCGCCTCCGCAAGTTCTACCTCTACGGCCTCAACGAGGCTGGCTGGAACAAGTATGCACGCATCAGCGTGGAGTTCGACAACCAGATTATCTGCAAAAGGGGAAAGAACAAATTGTAAATCGCTAATCCGTAAATAGTATATCGTAAATAGTCAAATCGTAAATAATATGGTGGCAGCAAAGGAATTTATAGTAGCAATCGAACTAGGCTCATCCAAGATGACTGGTATCGCGGGACAGAAGAACCTCGATGGTAGCATCACCGTCCTGGCCGTGGTCAAGGAGGACTCTTCGTCGTTCATCCGCAAAGGGTATGTGTATAACATCGACAAGACGGCGCAATGCCTGACAAACATCATCAAGAAGCTGGAGACACAGCTCAAGACGGAGATCCTCCAAGTCTATGTAGGCGTGGGGGGACAGTCCATCCGCAGTGTCAGGAACGTGGTATCGAAAGACCTGCCTGCCGAAACCCGTATCACGCAGGACATGGTCATCGAGCTGATGGACTCCAACCGCAACATGAGCTATCAGGACCAGGAGATACTCGACGCCGCCGTACAGGAATACAAGGTCGACTCGCAATACGCCCTCGACCCCGTGGGCATACAGGCCACCCGCCTGGAGGGCAACTTCCTCAACATTCTGGAGCGCAAGACGTTCTACCGCAACCTCAACAAATGCTTCGAGGTGGCCGGCATCAGCGTGGCAGAGATGTACCTGGCTCCACTGGCACTGGCCGACAGCGTGCTCACTGAGGCAGAGCGCCGCTCGGGCTGCGCACTGGTCGACATCGGTGCCGACACCACTACCGTCAGCGTATATAGCAAGAACATTCTTCGCCACCTGGCCGTCATACCCCTGGGCAGCAATAACATCACCAAGGACATTGCCACCCTGCAGATGGAGGACAGCGATGCCGAGAAGATGAAAATCAAGTACGCCTCGGCCTACACCGACAACAATGAGATCGACAACAACCTGAAGTACTCCATCGACAGCGACCGGCAGGTGGACAGCCGTAAGTTTATCGAAATCGTGGAGGGGCGACTGGAGGAGATTATCGAGAACGTGTGGTACCAGATACCCAACGACTACTACGACAAGCTGCTGGGCGGCATCATCCTCACCGGTGGCGGCTCGAACATGAAGAATATCGAGAAGGCATTCATCAACCACACCCACGTCGACAAGATACGTATCGCCAAGTTCGTCATTCCTTCCATCAATGCTACCCAGGAGGTCATCAAGGCCAAGGACGGGCGCATGAACACCGTGCTGGGACTGCTCGCCAAGGGCGACCTCAACTGCGCCGGCAGGGCTATCGACCTGAATGGCGACCTGTTCAGCACCAAGCGCGAGTCGGCTCCCATACCGCTCGGCACCGACCGTCAGGCCCGTCAGGCCAGCGAGATTCCTCAGGGCGTGGTGCGCACTGAGATGGAGAAGCAGAAGGCCGAAGAGGAAGCCCGCCGCAAGAAGGACGAAGAGGAACGCCAGAAGCAGGCCGAGGAGGAGGCCGAGCGCCAGCGCATAGCCCAGGAGAAGAAGGAGAACAGCTTCTGGAACAAGACATTCCGGAAGCTGAAGAAATTCGGCCAGGACATTATCACCGAAGAGTAAGCAGGCGCATGACAAGTAACAAATCGAAAATCGTAAATCCGTAAATCGTAAATAACATGGCAGACAACAATAACGACATCCTCGACTTCGGCAGTCCGGAGAAGGATCACAGCATCATCAAGGTGATTGGAGTGGGAGGAGGCGGAGGCAATGCCGTCAACCACATGTATCGCGAAGGCATCCACGACGTCACCTTCGTACTCTGCAATACCGACAACCAGGCACTCAACGACTCGCCCGTGCCCGTACATCTGCAACTCGGAAAGGAGGGCCTCGGCGCCGGCAACAAGCCCGAGAAGGCCCGCGCCGCTGCCGAGGAGAGCATCGAGGATATCCACAACATGCTCAACGACGGCACCCGCATGGCATTCATCACCGCCGGCATGGGCGGCGGCACAGGTACGGGCGCCGCGCCCGTCATCGCACGGGCATCCAAGGAGCTGGGCATCCTCACCGTGGGCATCGTCACCATACCCTTCCGATTCGAGGGCGACCGCAAGATCGACCAGGCCCTCGACGGCGTGGAGGAGATGTCGAAGCATGTCGACGCACTGCTCGTCATCAACAACGAGCGGCTCCGCGAAATCTACCCGGAGCTCTCCGTGCTCGACGCCTTCGGCAAGGCCGACGACACGCTCTCCGTGGCCGCCAAGTCGATAGCTGAGATTATCACCGTACACGGACTGATCAACCTCGACTTCAACGACGTGAAGACCGTGCTCAAGGACGGCGGCGTGGCCATCATGTCGACAGGCTACGGCGAGGGGGAAGGCCGCGTGAAGAAAGCCATCGACGACGCCCTCAACTCCCCGTTGCTCAACGACAACGACATCTTCAACTCCAAGAAGATCCTGCTCAGCATCTCCTTCGCCGGCTCGAAGGACGGACAGTCGTCGCTGATGATGGAGGAGATGAACGACGTGAACGACTTCATGGCCAAGTTCGGCAACGACTTCGAGATCAAGTGGGGACTGGCCACCGACCCCGAGCTGGGCAAGAAGGTGAAGGTCACCATCCTCGCCACCGGCTTCGGCATAGAGAATGTAGACGGCATGAACAGCCACCTGAAGAAGCATACACAGGACGACATCAACCGCATCGCCGAGGAGCAGGCACGCGCCGTGGAGCGCCAGGACCGCCGCAACCGCTACTATGGCGGCGACAGCACCGCCAAGCGCTACAAGCGTCGGCCGAACATCTACCTCTTCCGCTCTGAGGACCTCGACAACGACGACGTCATCTCGGCAGTGGAACAGACGCCGACGTACAAGCGCACCCGCGAGATCCTCGACAGCATCAACTCCACGGCAAGTGCCGACGATGCCGCCCAGGAGCAGGCCCCCGTGCAGTCCGACCCCGTCCAGGGCACCATCAAGTTCTTCTCATAGGCCTCAATGGTATAGTTCCTGCAACACACCGACCGACTTCAGCTCCGGGAAGCCCGCCAGGTGCAGTCGGTAATAGCTGAGCGCAACCTCCAGCAGGCGGTTGCGCTCATGGTGTGTCATGCGGTAGAGGTGCATCGTGGCATAGTCCATGCGCATCATCAGCTGTATCTTGCGTGCCTCGTCGGGCATGAGGAAGTCGCGGTGCAGCGGTGCCGCACTGCAGAATGTGCTCTCCCGCAGGTCGAAGTAGTCGCCGTCGCTGTAGTGCTCCAGGTTGGGGTAGAAGCCCAGGAAGCGGGTCAGCCGCATCAGGAACACCAGGTGGAAGTTGGCATAGCCGGCCGGCTGCATGTCGAGCCACGTCAGGCTGTTGGCGATATAGTCGAACAGCAGCGCGTTCTGCTGCTCGCCGCGCAGGGCGTAATACAGGAATTCGGCCGTGAAGAGCGTTATGGCCACCTTGTCGGGCTCGAAGGGCAGTGTGGTGTATGGGCGGGCCAGCCGCATGTCGCCCAGCTTCTGCAGCTGCTGGCGCGGGCGCACGTCCATCTCTATCTCTAACAGTGTCAGTGGCTGCAGCAGTTGCCGCTTACCCTTGGCCTTGGCCGACTTGGGGATGCTGACCACGAAGGAGAGCCGTCCGTGGCACCTGGTGAACATATCCACGATCAGGCGCGACTCACCGTATTTGATAGCGTGCAGCACAATGGCCGGACTTTTCGTCAGCATACCCTTCTACCCCCGTCACTCACAAACTGATACCGTCGAGCAGCTGTACATAGGTCGCGATGGCATGCTCTATCTCGCCGATGCGGATATACTCGTCGGCACTGTGGCTGCGGGCAGAGTCGCCCGGCCCCAGCTTGAACGAGGGGAAGGGCATCAGCGCCTGGTCGCTCAGGGTGGGACTGCCGAAGGGCTTCATGCCCATCTCGATACAGCGCCGGATGAGCGGATGGCTCTCGGCGATGGCCGATGAGTGCAGGCGGAACGAGCGGGCCTTCAGCTCGCACTTCTTCATGTGCTTGCGCAGGAACTCGAAGAGATACTCGTTCTGGTAGTACTCGTTGGTGCGCACGTCGATGACGAAGTGCAGCCGGTCGGGCACCACGTTGTGCTGCGTGCCGGCCTCCACCACGGTCACCGTCATCTTCGTGGGACCCAGCAGGGGGCTCTCGCGCCGGAAACGGTAGTCGCGAAGCCACACCAGGTCGTCGAGGGCCTCGTAGATGGCGTTAACGCCCTCGTTGCGGGCGGCGTGTCCGCTCTTGCCGTAGGCGTAGCCGTCAATCACCATCAGCCCCTTCTCGGCGATGGCGGGCTGCATGCCCGTGGGCTCGCCCACGATGGCCACGTCGATCCTCGGCAGGCGCGGCAGCACGCGGCTGAAGCCTTCGCTGCCCGACACCTCCTCCTCGGCCGATGCCACCCAGATGATGTTGTAGTTGCGGGGCCGGCCGAGCATGATGCGGTAGGCCTGCAGCAGCGACGTCAGGCCGCCGCCGCAGTCGTTGGAGCCCAGGCCGTAGAGCGTGTCGCCCTCCACCGTGGGGCGGAAGGGGTCGCGCGTCCAGGTAGCCACGGGCTTCACCGTGTCGATGTGGGCGTTGAGCAGCAGCGTGGGGCGGCCCTCATCCCAGTCCGGGCAGCCCACCCACAGGTTGTTGCCCTCACGGCCGTAGGGCAGGTGCCAGCGCTCCAGGTATCTCGCCAGCAGGTCGGCGGCACGGTCCTCGCTCCGGCTCACCGATGGTGTCGCAATGAGTGCCTTGAGCAGCTCCACTGCGTCGTTAGTATAGTCTTTGTAATCCATATCGGGTGGCAAAGATACGAAAAACTATCGACTCCGGGAAGCAATTTCAGAGAATTAACGCATATTTATTTGCCGCTTTATTACACTTTGCCGACAAAGCGGAAAATTGTTGGGCTGAAAGTGCAGCCGATTCGGCATTTTGTTGTATCTTTGCATAAGCAAACCTAACATCAATATTACTCACAATGAAGAAAGGACTAATGATTGGAATGCTGATGGCTGCATCCGTGGCGGTGCAGGCAGAGCAAGTAGTGATTCAGACGAAGTGTACCACCATGGTGCTCCAGGTGGACAACGGCCGACAGCCGCAGTACGTGTATTATGGCGCCAAGCTGAGCGACTACGACCTGCAGCACCTGCAGACGGGAGCTGTGAATGGCCGCTGGGACGCCTATCCCGCCTACGGCATGAACTGCCCCGCCGAGGCCGCCATCGCCATGCGGCACGCCGACGGCAACCTGTCGACGGAGCTACAGGCCACGGGCGAGGTGAAGCACGAGGGCCTCATCACCCGCATCCCCCTGAAGGACCCCGTGTACCCCGTCAGCGTGAACCTCTGCTACATGCCTCGCCAGGAGATGGACATGATCGAGGTGTGGACGGAGGTCAGCAACGGCGAGGCCAAGCCCGTCACGCTCACCCAGTTTGCCTCCATCTGCCTGCCCATCCGCCGGGGCAACGTGTGGCTGAGCCACTTCTACGGCTCCTGGGCCAACGAGGCCCAGTTAATGGAGGAGCCGCTGACGCCCGGCGAGAAGGTGATCAAGAACAAGGACGGTGCCCGCAACTCGCACACCGACCACGCCGAGGTGATGTTCTCACTCGACGGCAAGGGCCGCGAGAACCAGGGCGACGTTATCGGAGCCGCCCTCTGCTACTCGGGCAACTACCAGCTGAAGGTGGAGACCGACGACACGGAGCTGCACTACTTCTTCGCCGGCATCAACCCCGACAACTCGGAGTATCACCTGAAGCGGGGCGAGACGTTCTGCACGCCGAAGGTGGCCCTGAGCTTCTCGCAGGCCGGACTGTCCGGAGTTTCCCGCAATTTCCACAAATGGGGCCGCAAGTACATGATGATGCACGGCGACCGCGAGCGCAAGATACTGCTCAACTCGTGGGAGGGCGTCTACTTCGACATCAACCAGCAGGGCATGGACCAGATGATGGGCGACATCGCATCGATGGGCGGCGAGCTCTTCGTGATGGACGACGGCTGGTTCGGCGACAAGTACCCCCGCAAGACCGACAACTCCTCACTCGGCGACTGGGTGGTGGACAAGCAGAAGCTGCCCGAGGGCATCGAGGGCCTGCTGCGCGACGCCAAGAAGCACGGCATCAAGTTCGGCATCTGGATAGAGCCGGAGATGACCAACTCCGTGTCGGAGCTCTACGAGCAGCACCCCGACTGGATCGTCAAGGCCCCCAAGCGCGAGGTCGTCAGAGGGCGCGGAGGCACCCAGCTGGTGCTCGACCTGGCCAACCCGAAGGTGCAGGACTTCGTGTTCTCAGTGGTCGACAACCTGATGACGAAGTACCCGGAGATCGACTACATCAAGTGGGACGCCAACATGGCCATCATGAACCACGGCTCGCAGTATCTGACCATGAACGACCAGAGCCACCTCTACATCGAGTATCACCGGGGCTTCGAGAAGGCCTGTGAGCGCATCCGCGACAAGTACCCCGACCTGACCATCCAGGCCTGCGCATCGGGCGGCGGCCGTGCCAACTGGGGCGTGATGCCTTGGTTCGACGAGTTCTGGGTCAGCGACAATACCGACGCCCTGCAGCGCATCTACATGCAGTGGGGCACGAGCTACTTCTTCCCCGCCATCGCCATGGCAAGCCACATCTCGGCCACGCCCAACCACACCGTGTTCCGCACCACCTCGCTCAAGTACCGCATCGACGTGGCCATGTCGGGCCGCCTCGGCATGGAGATACAGCCCAAGAACATGAGCGACGACGAGAAGGCACTCTGCCGACAGGCCATCAAGGAGTACAAGCAGATCAGGCCCATCGTGCAGTTCGGCGACCTCTACCGCCTGGTGTCGCCCTACGACCGCCAGGGGCTGGCATCGCTGATGTACGTCGACGAGGCGAAGCAGCGAAGTGTATTCTTCTGGTGGAAGACGGAGTCGTTCCAGAACGAGCACCTGCCTCGGGTGAAAATGGCCGGACTCGATGCCGCGAAGCGATATAAGGTTCGCGAGCTGAACCGCATCGACCTCAAGCCGATGGACGTGGAGGGAAAGACGTTCAGCGGGGCCTACCTGATGAACCACGGACTGGAGATGCCCTACCGCAACGAGCCGGAGTGGTCGAAGAAGACCGACTGGTCGAGCCGCGTGCTGCTGTTGGAGGCGGAGTGAGCAGTGCCCTTACGGCTTCCACTGCTGTTTCTGCTATTTCCGCCATATAGAATCATGGCATAATCGCTATAGTTACTATATGCCAAAATCATGTGTGCCACGTGTACCATCTGCCACACCGTGGTGGCAGATGGTACACATAGTACACATGTTTCCGATATAAGGCCACTATTTATGCGCGTGCGCGCCCGCGAAGGCTCGCTATCCCCATGCCTGCCATCCGTCAGGATGCCCCCGCGCCCTCCGCCCTTCGCCCCGCAACCGCCAGCACATTCCGCAGCGCTCAATTCTCTATAAAATTCACTGCTACGGAGCCTTCCTGCAACGCTACGGAGCCTTCCTGCAACGCTACGGAGCCTTCCTGCAACGCTGCGGAGCCTTCCTGCAACGCTGCGGAGCCTTCCTACAACGCTGCGGAGCCTTCTTTCCACTCCATCTCGCCTCTACTTTGGAGGCTTACGGCCGATTTGAGCTAAAATAAGAAATAAAGGCAAACGGATATTACGTTAATTGACAATTCTTTGACCGATGTCAAAGCAATCAAAGGCCGGGCGGACAATTGACAATTTCCGAGTGAAACCTTTGGACTTTCGCGGAAAAGTAGTATCTTTGCAGCGTCAAATGTAAAGCAAACGACGAAGATATGGAAGCAACGACAGTGAAATCACGCACCCGCGAAGAAATTATCGCATGGTGGCAGCGGGCGAAAGACCGTAAGGAGGCGTTTCAGCGAGAGGCTGACGAGCTGTTTGCAAGTGAAGAAATGATTCGCAAGCAAGCAGCAGAGTCGCATTATTATGATATACCAGTATACTAATGAATGCCCTCAGTCTGCGCCGTATCAACATCAATGCGCCCTACAAAGTGTGGAGCGATGGCAATAGGTTACGATTTGAAAGCGACAACGGCATTATGTATCTTGCCGATTTTGAGTTGGATAGCAACCCGTTCTTCAATGCTTACTGGTTCAACCTGGCCAACCCGCTACACCGGAAATCTCCCGGCGACGTGAAGATAGCCCAGACTGTCATCTGCATCATTGAGGAGTTCTTCCGGCAGAATCCCGACGTGCTGCTCTACATGTGCAGCACGGACAAGGGGCAGCAGGCCCAGCGCTCAAGGCTGTTCCTGCGCTGGTTTAATGGCTACGAGCAACAGAAGAAATATGCCATCAAGGCGTACGACGTGAAATCAACGGATGCTGATGGTAAACCAACAAAGGATTATGTGGCTTTAATCGTGCAGCGAACCCACCCGCAGTTGGACGAAATCATCGCCCGCTTCGATAGCGAGATTGCGATGTTCAACGACTTCAAACCTTAGCATTTCACAATCCCTCACTACAAGTCCCCACAACCGATATCCGCCGAGATTCTCCGAACAGGGAGAGCCTCGGTGGAACTGCGTCTGGTAGTGGCATCTCCTTTACTCCTATCCTCCTTCAGACTAAACGCATTATAAATATTTAGGAAAGAAATTAGAATAATTAGAATAATTATGCCAAAAATTAGAATATTATAATAACAATTTGTGGAAGTAATTATTCTAATTATTCTAATTTCTTTCCTAAACAATACACTAGCGCTTATAATGCGTTTAATCTGTATCCTCCTTAGACAATAATTCCGCGATGAGACAAACGGATATCTTGTTAGTTGACAGTTGATAATTGACAGTTGACAATTGACAATTTTCGAGTGAAACCTTTGGACTTTCGCGGAAAAGTAGTATCTTTGCAGCGTCAAATGTAAAGCAAACGACGAAGATATGGAAGCAAAGGTCACATTCACAACAAAGTTAGGTTCATTCCGCGATGCCGTAAGAGCCTACAGGAGATACAAGGTGGAAAAAGAGCAACGCTTGGAAATGAAGCTCCTGCAACTGGAGGAGGAGATACAAAAAGCCAAAGCCGACCCACTCTTTGACGTAGGATTGGTATGAAACAGCTTGACCTGAGCAGGCTGTTCTACACCAGCCCTTATCCCGTAAGGCTCGATGGTGACGAATATACCTTTCGCACAGACCACGACATCGTCTATGCCGTGGACTTTAAGGAAGAACAGTCGTTTGCGCCGATACCAGCCTACTGGTTCGACCTGATAAACCGCAGCCACAGGCCGTCGCCCAACGACCCTAAGGTACGTGAGACGGTCATCCGTATCATCGTAGAGTTCTTCCGAGTTAATCCCGATATCATGCTCTATATGTGCGACAATGCCAATGACCAGCAGGCACAGCGCAACCGTCTGTTCCTTCGCTGGTTCAAGGGAGCAGAGCAGAGCAAGCAGTTCTATATCAAGACTGCTCTTGTAGAAGATGAGGGAATAGAGAACTTCATCGCCATCATCATGCCGCGCCAACATCCTTACCTGGATGACATCATCGCCCGTTTCGATGCCGAAATCGAAATGTTTAGTACGATGAAGTAGACCCCGCACAACAAGTCCCACAACCGATATCCGCCGAGATTCTCCGAACAGGGAGAGCCTCGGCGGAACTGCGTCTGGTAGTGGCTTCTCCTTTACTCCTCTCCTCCTTAGACAATATTTCCGCGCTGAGACAAACGGATATCTTGTTAGTTGACAGTTGATAATTGACAGTTGACAACTGACAATTTCTGAGGTAAACCTTTGGACTTTCGCGGAAAAATTGTATCTTTGCAGCGTGAAAGCGTAAAAACAAGCGATATGAGTACTACAATCAACATCCCTGTAGAAGTGCCCTACGGCTACGACTTCAATCAGCTGCTGACAAAGGTTGCCGACTACGTGCGGCTGTTCGTGCCGGTGACGGGCCAGCCCACAGTGGCCGAAGTGGAGCAGGCAGAACCCGTTATCACCGAGGCCGACCTGGTGATAGACCCTGCCGTGGAGGCTATGTTCAGCAGCGTGCCACCCCTCTCACCCGACATCGACATCAGGCAGGAGTACGGCAAATACCTATATGAGAAGTACAAATGAGAAGAGTATTCATCGATACCAACGTATTCATTGACTTCCTCGCACGGCGCGGCGACTTCTACCCGCCCGCAGCAACGATAGTCAGCCTTGCGCTGAACAGGAAGATTGACCTGTGCGTCTCAGCACTCTCGTTTGCCACAGGCAGCTATCTGATGGAAAAGCACTACGGCATGTCACCGCAGGAAATTGTAGCCGACTATGTTAAGTTCATCACCCTCAGCCACGTTACCCGCCTCGATGCCAAGACCGTCAGGCAGTCTGTAGCCTCGACATTCCTCGATTTCGAGGATGCTATGCAGCATTACTCCACGCTCAACCAAGGTGCCGATGTCATCGTCACCCGCAACAAGGATGACTTCAGTGCTTCCGTCATCCCCGTTATGACCCCTCAAGAGTTTCTCGACTCGCTGAGGTAACGAAAGCAATTTTTAAGTGATATCCGCCGAGATTCTCCGAAGAAGGAGAGTTCCCGGCTTTTTTGTGTTCCTACCCCTCAGCGGGGGCAGGGTATCCGTCACTGTCTCAATCGGAATGTATGGACTATGCGCACATTATATATATAGGAATTAAGAAGAATAGTAATGGAATAAAAACTAACGATTATGAACAAGAAAAGAAGAAGAAACCTGAGAGCGTGGGTTACGGCACTATGCGCCGCCGCCCTCTGCCTGCTCGGCGTGCAGCCGACCTGGGCTATCAGCTCTACGCCGTGGCCACCCAGCCCCAGGACATCGCCGGCACGGGCAATCCTCCCTCGACGAAGGTGATAGCCAGCGATATGACCGCCGCCGTGGTGAAGAAGGACAACTTCGGCACACTGACGGAAGCTGCCTACACACTCTACGACACCGACAAGGTGGACTACGTGAAGGTGGAGCTGACCAATGCCCAGACGGGCGTAGAATATATGGTAGTGGCCAGCGTCCGCAAGGCTCCTGAGTGAGCCTTGCGGACTTTTTGTTTCGTTTTCGGCGGTTTTGTTTTGCCGTATCAGAAATATTGCTTAACTTTGCACACGTGATGAAGATGGAGAAGAAAGACATCTGGCTGTTCCTGGCTCAGGTCGGCGTGTGGGCACTGATGATACTGGTGTTCCCCCTGGCCATCTTCGTCAGTACCCGCAGCTGGGAGTCGACATCTACCTCGCTACTGATGGTGTGGCAGCTGCTGCGCGCACCGATGGCCGTCTACTTCGCCAACTTCTACCTGCTGGGGCCCCACCTGTTCTTCCGTCGCCGCTACTGGCTGTTCGCGCTGTGCAACATCCTGCTGATCCTGGGTGTCAACTACGGTTTCTTCTTCGGCTACTTCATGATCAGGGAGCGCGTGCCGCAGATGACGGGCAACGCCTGGATAGGCTACTTCTCCGGCGCATTCATGTTCCTGCTGCTCAATGCCGTTACGGCGGCGGTGGCCGTAGGCATCCGCCATCTGCAGCGCGTCCGCCAGATCAAGCAGCAGCTCAAGGAGGAGAAGGCCCGCAGCACCGAGGCCGAGCTGGCCTGGCTGAAGAACCAGATCAACCCCCACTTCCTGTTCAACACGCTGAACAACATCTCGAGCCTGACACAGATAGACCCCGACGCCGCGCAGGATGCCATCGCCCAGCTGAGCGACCTGCTGCGCTACGCCATGTACGAGACCAACAAGGCGGCGGTGCCCATACAGGGCGAGGTGGACTTCATGCGAAACTACATCGCGCTGATGAAGCTGCGCTGCAACGAACGGACTGCGGTCAACTGTCGATTCTCAATCCTCAATTATCAATTACCTGTCGCCCCGCTGCTGTTCATCTCGCTCATCGAGAACGCCTTCAAGCACGGCGTGAGCAGCAGCCGTCCGTCGAAGATTGACATCAGCCTGGCCGACGAGGGCAGCAGCCTCGTATTCACCTGCGACAACACCAACTATCCCAAGGACGATGCCGACCGCAGCGGCTCGGGCATAGGCATAGAGAACACCCGCCGCCGCCTCGACCTGCTATACCCCGGCCGATACCAGTGGGAGCAGAGCCTGCAAGGCGATACCTACCATGTGCGCATCACCCTGAAAAAGGACTCGGCTCTGCCGCTTGGCTCGTCTAAGAATCATCTGTAAACCGTAAACTATAAACAAAAGAAATGGCCCTCTCCTGCATCATCGTCGACGACGAGCCGCTGGCCGTCAAGCTCTTAGAGTCGTATGTCGCCAAGACCCCTGGCCTGGAGCTGCTGGGCTCCCACACCGACTCCGTGGAGGCCATCAATGCCGTCAGGGAGCGCCGGCCCAACCTGCTTTTCCTCGACATCCAGATGCCCGACCTCAACGGCATGGAGCTGGCGCGGATGCTACCCGAGGGTACGCGCGTCGTCTTCACCACCGCCTTCAAGGAGTATGCCTTCGAGAGCTACGAGGTGAGTGCCCTCGACTTCCTGCTCAAGCCCATCCGCTACAACAAGTTCCTCGCCGCCGTGGAGAAATCCAGGGAGTGGTTTGGCGTTGTTAATCGGGGGTGCGGGGGTGCGGGGGCACGGGTGAGCGAGAATGGTTCAGAGGCAGAGAGTAATCTCGCACCCCCCCCCCCCCGCACCCCAGCGCCTCCGATTCAGGCAACCCTCTTCCTACGTGTCGACGGCGAGTACCGGCAGGTCAGCATTGCCGACATCATCTACGTGGCCGGCATGAAGGACTACGTGATGTTCTACCTCGACGGCGAGCGGAAGCCCCTCATCACCCACCTGACGATGAAGGCCGCCGAGGACATGCTGCCGCCGCAGCTCTTCATGCGCGTACACCGCTCCTATATCGTCTGTCTCGACAAGATACGCAAGGTGGACCGCAACGACTGCATCTATATCGGCGAGGAAATCGTCCACGTCACCGATGCCTACCTGCCCGCCTTCCACGAATATCTCGATTCGAAAATCGTAAATAAATAGAAGTTGTAAATTATTAAATCGTAAATGAAAAAGATTCTTTCCATCACGCTGCTGGCTCTCGGCTGCCTCAGCAGCTCGGCAGCCAACAGGACCGTTCCCGTGAGAGGAACCGTCGTCAGTCCGTCGGACAAGCACATCCAGTACACCGGCCGCATCAGCTTTGCCAATCCCGAGCGGCCGGCGTGGAATTTCCCTGGCATACAGATAGTGGCAGCCTTCGAGGGCACGTCGCTCAAGATGCTGGCCAAGCCGCAGAGTGGCTACTTCGTGGCGCAGATAGACCGCGCCGAACCGTTCAAGGTGGCCTTCACCGGAGCCAAGGACTCGCTGGTGACGCTGGCCACCGCCCTGCCCGACGGTCGCCACCAGGTGCGGCTGATGTACGCCATCGAGGGCTATGAGATGTATCCCGAGTTCTGGGGCTTCGTGCTCGACGAGGGCCGACGGCTCGTCGATGCCCCGGCACTGCCCGCGCGGAAGCTCGAGTTCGTAGGCAACAGCATCACCTGCGGCTATGGCAATGAGGGCACCGACAAGAATGAGCACTTCGACTACGCCACCGAGAACCACTACTGGAGCTACGCTGCCATCACCTCGCGAGCCCTTCAGGCCCAGCACTGGGTGGTGGCCCGCAGCGGCATCGGGGCCTACCGCAACTTCGGCGAGGCGAAGGCGGGCTCTCCGAACAGCTGCATGCAGGTGCAGTACGAATATACTGGCTACGCTCCCGATGCGAAGCTGCGCCAGAAGGGCGGCTTCGACAGTGAGCGGTGGGACTTCGGCCGCTATCAGCCCGACGTGGTGTGCATCAACCTGGGCACCAACGACCTCTCCACCAACAACTACGACTTGAAGCTGCTCAAACAGGGCTATCAGAAGCTATTGAAGATGGTACGCACGCATAATCCGCAGGCAAAAATCGTATTCCTCTGCGGCTCCATGCTGGAAGGTAAGGAACTGGAGACGGCCAAGCGACTGCTCAACGAGGTGGCCGACGAGGCTCGTAAGGCCGGCGACCGTGAGGTGTACCGCTTCGACTTCACGCCGCAGAACGGCGACCTGGGCTATGGCAACGACTGGCATCCCAGTCTGTGGCAGCACGAGAAGATGGCTGCCGAGCTGACGGCCTATCTGCGCGGCCTGACGGGCTGGTTCTGACCCCGCTGGCCATTCTTCAGTCGCCCAGGCCGTACTGCTCCTTCACGCTGTCGAGTATGGCCAGCAGTTCGACCATCGTCTCGGCCCTGAGCATGGCGATGCGTGTCTGTCGGAAGTTTGGGATGCCCTTGAAGATGGGCGTGGCGGCGAGGTGCCTCCGGGTGTGGAGGATGCCTCGCTTCTCGTCGATGCGCTCCACGTTGATGCGCAGCAGCTCCTTCAGCACGTCGAGCTTCTCGTCGAAGGAGAGTTGCTCGCGGCTGAAGATCCAGGGGCATCCGAAGGTGGCGCGGCCTATCATCACGGCATCGACACCATACTGCTCGAAGGCGCGGTCGGCATCGTCGAGCGAGGTGATGTCGCCATTGCCGATGATGGGGATGTGGATCTTAGGGTTGCGCCTGACCTCGCCAATCAGCGTCCAGTCGGCCTCGCCGGTGTACATCTGACTGCGGGTACGCCCGTGGATGGTCAGAGCCGCGATGCCGCAGTCCTGGAGCTGTTCGGCCAGCGAGGTGATGATGAGCTGCTCGTGGTTCCAGCCCAGACGGGTCTTCACCGTCACGGGCAGGCTGACGGCATCCACCACCCGCCGGGTAATCTCCAGCATCTTCGGGATGTTCTGTAGCATGCCTGCACCGGCACCCTTGCCGGCCACCTTCTTCACCGGACAGCCGAAGTTCAGGTCGATCAGGTCGGGACCGGCCTGCTCCACCATCTTTGCCGCCTCTACCATCGCCTCCACGTCGCGCCCGTAGATCTGTATGCCTACGGGGCGCTCCGTGTCGCTGATGGTCAGTTTCTGGAGGGTCGACTTCACGTCGCGTATCAGTGCCTCGGCACTCACGAACTCCGTATACACCATGGCCGCCCCGAACCGCTTGCACAGCAGCCGGAAGCCGATGTCGGTGACATCCTCCATCGGTGCCAGGAACACAGGGCGCTCGCCGAATTCTATATTACCTATCTTCAATTGCTTACTGTTTATAGTTTATTGTTTACAGTTTATAGTTTATAGTTTATAGTTTACAGTTTATAGTTTACTCATGTTCCGGAAGTACTTTTCCCTGCTTGCTGTAGGGCGTTTAGCTTGTCTAACGCCGCTCAAAGGATGATGCAGCAGGCGGCGTTAGACAAGCTAAACGCCCTACAGCAAGCAGGGGAAGCTCCTTTATATGAAGGAATCTCGGAGCTTCAGGAACTTGAGTGGTTTACTGTTCTTAGTCCTCCAGTCCGCTCAGACTGCGTGCCAGCCATACGTCCATCCGGCCCGCACCGCGGTGGTTCCAGGCATAATAGGGTATGAGCTTTACGCTGACATCCTTGGCCGAGAGCTTGCCCTCAGGGGTGACGCTGGCCTCCTGGGCCTTGGCCGTGATGGCCGTCACCAGGAAGGTCTTGCCGTCGCCCTCCGTGTTCTGGATGCCGTAGGCGGCCTCCACCTGGAACTGCGGCTGGCGTGCGAGCAGCAGGTGGTGGGGGTTGATGCCCTGGTTGTCGGCCCACTCGGCACAGTATACCAGCGGTCCGCGCTCCACGGCTACACGTCCCTGGTCGTCGCTGACGCGGGGATTGGCGGTGACGGTGCGCACGGGCATGTCGAAGTGGATGGTCACCACGTCGCCCTTCTTCCACTTGCGGCTGATGGCCAGGTAGCCCTGCTGCAGCTCACCGTCTACCCGCTGTCCGTTGACGCTCACCTCGTAGCCCGCAACGACGTCATCGCTGTAGCTGTAGAGCTTAGAGGGCACCACGCGGTTCTGCACCCATCCCGGTATACGTATCATCATGGTGAAGGGCTTGGCCTTCGTCTGTGCCACGCGGATGGTGACGTCGCCGTCCCAGGGGTAGTTGGTGGTTTCTTCGAGGGTCACGTTCTTGCCGCCGATGCTGATGTTGGCCGTGTTGGCAGCAAAGAGGTTCACGTAGAGGTTCTGCCCGTTGACACCGTACATATAGCCCGGCATCGAGGGTATGAAGCGGCTCAGGTTCGAGGGGCAGCAGGCGCAGCCGAACCAGGGCTGGCGCGTCTTGGTGTTGTCGGCGTTGAAGCAGTATTGGCCGTCGCTCGACAGCGGGTTGGGGTAGAAGAACTTGCCGCCGTCGACGCTCATGCCACTGATGACGCCATTATAGAGTGTACGCTCCAGGCAGTCGATGTACTTGGCATCGCCGTGGAGTAGGAACATGCGCTCGAAGAGGTACACCATCGAGATGGCGGCGCACGTCTCGTTGTAGGCCGTCAGGTTGGGCAGCTCGTAGTCGGCACCGAAGGCCTCGCCGGCGTGGCGGGCACCCACGCCGCCCGTCAGGTAGTACTTCTTCGAGATGATGTTCTCCGTGATGGCGTCGATGGCCTTGATATAGCTGGAGTCGCCCAACAGGGCAGCCACATCGGCCATGCCGGCGTACATATAGCCGGCGCGCACGGCGTGCCCCCAGGCCTCGGTCTGCTCCACCACGGGCTTGTCGCTCTGTGAGTAGATGTCGTGGCGGCCCGTCTTGCCACGGTAGTCGAGCAGGAACTTGGCCTCGTCGAGGTATTTCTTCTCGCCGGTAATCACGTACAGGCGGGCCAGTGCCATCTCCGCAATCTGGTGCCCAGGCACGATGCAGGCCTGTCCGGCGTTGGGACCCACCTCGCGAATCACGCAGTCGGCGTAGCGCTTGGCGATGTCGAGGAACTTTGTGGAGCCGGTAGCCTGATAGTGGGCACAGGCAGCATCCACCATGTGGCCCAGGTTATAGAGCTCGTGGCTCAGGAAGTCTTCCTTCTCCCAGCGCTTCTCACCGCTCCAGCCGTGCGGGTGCTTGGGGTTGATGGTGCGGGCGGTATAGAGATAGCCGTCGGGCTCCTGGGCGGCAGCCACCACGTCGAGCACGGAGTCGATGTAGGCCTTCAGCTTCTCGTCAGGGTAGGTCTGCAGCACGTACGAGGCTCCCTCGATGGTCTTGTAGACATCGGTGTCGTCGAACGAGAAGCCCATGAACTTCTTCACGTCCCACTCCGGCGTCTCCAGACCGGCGTGCCCCGGGTGCTGCAGGGTGTAGGCCGCCATCTCGAAGTTCTTGTAGCGGTGTTCGCTCTCGCACTTCGAGAAGGCCAGCGGGATGGTCACCTCGCGGGCCGCATGGATGCGGTCGCCCCAGAAGGTGCCCGGCGCGATCTTGACGGATGTGAATGGTACTTGGGTATACGGATACCCGCTCTGGGCCACAGCTGTGGTGGCAAAGAATGCACAGGTGTACACGATGGAAAACAGTCGTCTCATAATGCTGTTATTGGTTATTTGGTGGCAAATTTACACTTTTTCCATGAAATATGCAAGAGAATTGGAAAAAAATCAGTATCTTTGCCCCACAATTTATTATTAACACCTATAACTATATGACGAAACGAATGACATTAGCCGCTATCCTGGCGGCAGCAACACTGGGACTCAACGCCCAGAAACCCATCTCCGCCCCCAAGGGCGGCAAGGCCATCAGTAGTGAACTCATCGGTATCTTCTTCGAGGATATCAGCAGCTCCGCCGACGGCGGACTCTATGCCGAGCTGGTGCAGAACGGCTCCTTCGAGTTCAGCCCCACCGAGCGCGACGGATGGGGCCCCGGCACGGCGTGGAAGATGATCCGCCCCGGCCACTCCCTCGGACGGCTGGAGGCACGTATGGACAACACCATCCACCCCAACAACCCTACCTACATGCGACTCTCCGTGGAGCGCACACGCGAGTTCTACGACTATAAGGGCTGGCGAGGCTTCGGACTGCAGAACGACGGCTTCGACGGCATCTCCGTCAAGGCCGGCGAGAAGTACGACTTCTCCGCTTTCCTGCGTAACTACGGCGAGGCCAAGCAGGTGCGCGTGGCACTCGTAGAGCCACGTGGGCACAGGCAGAACCCCCGCCTGCTGGCTGAAACCATGCTCAACGTGGCCGACAAGGCGTGGAAGAAGTATGAGGCCGTGCTCACCTCCGACTCCACCGTCGAGAAGGCAGCCGTGCAGATACTGGTGCTCAACACGGGCGACATGGACATCGACATGGTGTCGCTCATGCCCCAAGACACCTATAAGGGCCACGGCCTGCGCAAGGACCTCACCCAGGCACTGGCCGACCTGCAGCCCAAGTTTCTCCGCTTCCCAGGCGGATGCGTGGTGCATGGCGGCGGCGACGGCTTCTGGAACACCTACCGCTGGAAGCAGACCATCGGACCCCGCGAGCAGCGCAAGCAGCAGAAGAACACCTGGGGCTACCACCAGTCGATGGGGCTGGGCTACTATGAGTACTTCCAGCTCTGCGAGGACCTCGGCATGGCCCCGCTGCCCATCCTGCCCTGCGGCGTGAGCTGTCAGGGTACCAACGGCGGCTGGGAGATGTGGCCCCATCAGGCTCAGGACGTGTGCCCGATGAGCCAGATGGACGAGTGGACGCAGGACGCCCTCGACCTCATCGAGTGGGCCAACGGCGACCCCGCCACATCCAAGTGGGCACGCCTGCGCGCTGAGCAGGGACATCCCAAGCCCTTCGGACTGAAATACCTCGGCATCGGCAACGAGGAGAAAATCACGCCCGAGTTCGCCGAGCGCTTTAAGTATATGTACGAGCGCGTGAGAAAGGCTCACCCCGAAATCGTCATCGTGGGCACGGCAGGCCCAGGGTCGCACGCCGAGAACCCCGACTACGAGGCTGGCTGGAAATTGGCCAACGAGCTCGGGATGCCCATCATCGACGAGCACTACTACGAGCCCTACACCTACTTCCTGAAGAGTCGCCAGTACGACAGCTATCCGCGCGACCGCAAGACGAAGATCTATCTCGGCGAGTACGCCTCGAAGGACAAGAAGCTCATCGACGCACTGGCCGAGGGCCTCTACCTGCTGCACGTAGAGCGCAACGCCGACATCGTGACGATGACCTCATACGCACCCCTCTTCGCCCGCAAGAACGCCACCAATTGGAATCCCGACCTGATCTACTTCGACAATGAGCGACCCTACCTCACCTGCAGCTACTACATCCAGCAGATGTTCGGACAGTCCTCTGCCGACTACTACTATGGCGACTGCGTCACCTTCGAGGGCGATGCCGCAGGCGTCATCCAGCCACAGGAGGACGTACACTACGGACAGTCGGTGGTGCTCAACACCAAGACCCGTCGCCTCTACGTGAAGCTCTGCAATGCCAGCGGCGAGGCCAAGACGGCCAACGTCAACCTGAGCCGATTCCCGCTGAAGAAGATGGCCACCAAGACCACGCTCGCAGGACAGGCCCAGGACGAGAACAACTTCGACGCCCAGCCCATCGCTCCCCAGAAGGAGCAGCTCAAGGCCAAGAAGAAGTTCACGCTCGAGCTGGCTCCCTACAGCTTCGTGATGATCGAGTACCAGCTCTGACCGTCCAAAGCCAAAGCCCACACCCCAAGGGGTCAGGCCCTCGTGTGAGGCTGCCTCACACGAGGGCCTGACTTCTTGTGATATAAAGAACAGAATAAAAAGTTTAAACGCATGAGAAAAATAATCTCATCCCTCCTGGGAACCCTCGCATTCTTAGCGAGTGCCACAGCACAAACGATGGTTTATCCGCAGGCCGAATGGTCGGTGGCGGGCGACATCCTGATGCACACACCAGGCCAGGAACTCTTCAACGGCGTGATACACCCCACGGCAGGCCTCTTCGAGAACTATTTCGACGTGGACAAGGCTGCCGAGGAACATCGAGGCTATATCGGCATGCTGGAGAACAACGGCATACGCGTACACACGGTGAAGGAGATTCTCGACGAGGTGGGCATCGACAGCCTGAGAGCCCTCGCCTCGAAGGTGCTCACCTACGACATCAGCGCCATCCCCGACGAGAGTGAGCAGTTCACGGAGAACTACCGCCAGGGCGTGCTCGCGCAGATGTCGAGGGCCGACCTGATACGCTGCATCCTCCTGCAGCCTACGGTGAAGCTGTCGCGCACCGACAACAACACGGGCTACGAGGCACAGTATATGCAGACCCCGCTGATGAACCTCTACTTCACACGCGACCAGAGCATCACCACGCCACGCGGACACATCATCTGCCAGATGAACAGCAGTCAGCGCAAACCGGAGACCGACATCATCTCGCTCTGTTACGAGCACCTGGGGCTGAAGCCCTTCCTGCGGATTGAGGGCGACGGACGACTGGAGGGCGGCGACTACATCCCCGCGGGCAACGTCTCGCTGATCGGGTGCGGCATGCGTACCAACGACGAGGGCATCCGGCAGCTGATGGAGGCCGACGCCTTCGGCCACGACACCGTGGTGGTGGTGCGCGACCATAAGTTCTGGCAGATGCAGATGCACCTCGACACCCACTTCAACATCATCGACCGCGACCTCTGCACAATGGTCAGCAGCCGACTCTATGCCAAGCCCGGCGACCCCGAGTTCGTCACCTGCGACATCTGGGCCCGCAAGCCCGGCACCAAGCAGTACAGCCTGTGGAAGCAGGACCAGCCCTGGGTGGAATACATCAAGGGCCGAGGGTTCCAGATCA
>CAMHUC010000038.1 GCA_946188155.1 uncultured bacterium
CAAAGGTACGCACAAATTTTCAGGTGGGCAATACGGGGGTTACTGATAGCTTACATTCAAATAGTATTCAGACCTAATATCTTTTAATATTTGAACCATAACAGTAACATAATAATCTGGATAAGAAGGATCGATTTCGTTATCACCATTTTTGATGAATAATTTAGGGACACTCATCATCGCAATTGAGGAAGGAACTTCCTCATAATTCTCCTCATATATAGCTGTAAGGGCGGATATCGTCTGTTCTAAGTAGTGTCTCTTAGTTTTATCAGATTCCTTTTGAACAGATAATCCTTCATTAATAAGTGAGGACATCACAGAAACTTGTTTATCAGTTAGTTTCATAATTAATATTAGAACATTACAAACTTTATCCTAAAATTCTTATCTCTTCTTCCGTAATTCATTTATAAGCCGTGGCTATCACTTGCACACCTCCTCCACGAGCAGATGCAGATTGATTGGGCTGACCATGAATAAGTATAACACCTGCACCTAACTTTGCAGCTTTCTTTTTTAACTTCTTAATTGCCCCTTTATATCCAAGAGAAGAACCAAGTGAACCGCCCCAGCCTGAAGTGGCTTTTATCTCATCAACACGAGTCAGTCCTTCCACATCTGATTCAATATAGGTCTCAACAACTTTTTCCCAATCTTTTTCGCTTGTTATTACAGGGACCTCTATACCTTGGTTTATTTCTTCCTTCCTACCGGATTCATAAATAATACATGAGATTTCTCTTTTGTTTTTTACATTAAGAAGTGTTTCGCCAGGATATTGGAATTCAATTGTCTTTTCATCGTTATTGACAACTTTCACATTGAGTTCTTCACCATTTTTTAAAATGACTTTGTCTTGTGCGTATGCCGTTACAAACACTAAAGAAACAGCAAATAACAAAAATAGTTTTTTCATAAATTTATCCTTTCTTTTTAGTTTTAAATTATTCTCTTTCTCTATTTATAGGTAGTTCTACATTAATAAGCATTCAAACGTTCACACAACTGGTGATATTGGGGATTGTCTTCTTTCCTATCATCTGTATATATAAATTGTAGATCAATGTTCTTTCCTATTTTTGAAAGACTTATGTTATAAGCCAGTTCCTTTTTGATTTGGTTCTCGGAAACAAGATTCTTACAAATGATAGTCAAATGCTTATCCTCTTTTCTTCCTCCTTCCAAATTTTCAAAGTAGTCTTTGAAATAGCAATAATCCATTCTGTTTAGCGAATGGCCAAAGAAAATCACTTCGCTGGCCGTTTCTAGATTTTGAAGAAATATCTCTGACAATAGATTAATATGGGGCTTATACATAAAATCCAACTGCAGGTTTCTCTTTTTGTTTTCAATCTCTCTACAGCCAAGTTCTATGTTGCTTTGATTTAGTCCACCATGAACAAGCAAAGACCTTCCTTTTGGTTTAGGCAATCTACAAAGATCATAACAATCTGTATAGTTAAAAGATAGAGTATATATATAATTCTCGCTCATAACAAGTCGCTTTGACAAATCAAGGGCTAGAGAATTCTCATTTGGCTTAAAATGCTCGGATTCATTTTGGAGATATTTCCTTAAATATTTTTTCAAGATGTCAAATTGGAGCCTTATTAGTCCAATTTGAGCATCATTAAGATTAGTTTTTTCGTGAACGAAATGGTAGATTTCTTCCTCAACATTAAACCAGTTTTCTTTCTCTTTTGCCGCTTTCTGGAGATAGTCAATAAATGCTACATGAAAGATTTGCTTGATAGTTGTTCCTTCCATATTTACAAAATCAATCCATTCTTGATTTTTGTTTTTTGCAAAATCACAATACCTGGACCTTAACCCTAAATCAAGGTCATACCCATTTCCTAAAACAAATGTAACTTGTTTCATCTTACTTTTTTATGATTGCTCTACAATTTTGATTTCTTCTTCCGTCAGGCCATAGAGTTGATAGACGAGGCGGTCGATTTCGGATTCCAAGGTTGAGGTGTCATGTGAACAATTCACTTTTTTTGCAACAATAATTTTTTCTACTATTTCGAATATATTTTGTTCGAAATCTTCCTCTGGGTAATTTAAAGGAATTTTTTCTAGTACAGTAGCTCCATAGGAAAAATATCCGCCCTGTTTAACAGGTGCAACTTTATGGAGATAATACTCAACCAATTTTGAATTCAATATCCCTAGAAGTACCTTCAAATTGACACAGTCTTTATCTGTCGCTATTGCATACATATTGCCAAAAGAAAAAGCATAGCCTTCATCATCAAGAACAAATTTGTTATGATTTACGATGCCTGGGCCTAATATTTTTTCTCCTTTAAATAATCTTAGTGTCCCAAACCTTACTGGTTGATACCAATTCTTTTTATCACCCATAACGTTTCTTGAATCTTTTCTCGATTTCAGAACCGATTCATTTTTTCGAATATGACAATATGCTTGTGGATAGAATTGTTTAATAGTATCAATGGGTATTACTTCAGTATCGCCATCTTTGTTATAACGACAAGGATAAAACATTTTTAACTGAGGCACTCCAAGATAATAGCGTTGTATATCATCTGTTCTTATTAAATCAAGAGAAACATCTTCTTCTGCAGGAAAGTCTTCTGGGCTAAAAATATAGTTCACATCATTTCCTGTAATAATTCCCCCCTTAGCATATGCAATATTAGAAAGAGGAGGATAGGATTGCAGTTTTTTAAGCAAGTCTTTGGCCTTACTAAAAACAAATGACCAAGGTTCATTAGTAAAATCGCTATATAAGCACTTTTTTAAATCTTTTGGAATGACAAAAGGCAGTCGAGGAACCTTGTAATAATCAAATGAGTCAGTCTTTCTTTTGGACATAAAGAATATACTGACATATGTTATAGCACTTTCGAAAACAGGCAATCCTCCAAAATCAATAATTTTATTTAATAATTTTTCATTTACTATGTATCCTCTCATTAGACGACCATATTCCGCAGACACAAACTGATTGGAAGTAATATAACATAAAACTCCCTGTGGAGAAAGAAATCCTATCAACTGTTCTATAAACAATGTTGATATATCAACACGTTTCCATGCAGTAGAGAATACTTTTTTGTACAGATCTATTAGGTTGTGCGGAAGATTTTGGACACGTACATACGGTGGATTCCCAATGACAATATCAAATCCTCCATGTGAGAACACATCGTAGAACCATGTGTGCCAGAGCATGAACTGGTCGTTGCCAGAGAGGTCGAGGGTGCCAAAGTCTACGTTGATGCTTTGCTCTCTGAGTTGCAGCTTCACATTATCTATTGTACGTGCGCGAAGGGTTTGCTTCTCGTGGTGGTCTGTGCAATTATAGTACTTGGCGAGCATGTCGCGGAGTTCATTGCGATAGATGTCAAGCATGTCGTCGAAGATGGTCAGCATACCCGTCTCGTCGGCCTTCTTCTGTGTCATCGTGGAGAGGTCAACACCCTTGTATTGCTCCAGCAACGAGTTGCCTTGCATAATCTTGAAGTCGAGGTTAGGTAAGGCTTGTGGGGTCTCTTCATCAACGATGAGGGAGAGCCAGAAGCGGAGACGGGCGATGTCAACGGCTCCACGTTCGATATCTACGCCATAGATATTCTGCTGGATGATGTGCTTCTTGATTTCGGCGGCTTTGCTCTGCTCAATACCTTCGAGGGCTGTGCGGCATTGGAAGAGTTCTTTCAGCAAGCCCATGGGGAAAGCTCCTGAGCCGATGGCTGGGTCGCAGATTTTGACGTTCTTCAGAGCCTCATCTACTTGTTTGCGGAATTTTTCATTGGCGCCAAGAGTATTGACATCGTGAGTAGTCACGAACTGACGAATGGCTTCTTTCGTCGCTTCGTCCTGAATGTCTGTCTGGAGATAGGCTATCAGGCTCTCACGACACATATAGGTGACGATTTCTTTTGGGGTGTAGAACGCTCCTTTATCCTTGTTGTCTTCCAGCAAGTTTTCAAAGATACGGCCAAGCATCTCTGGGTCAACACCTACTTCTGCATCGTCTGGGTCGTTCTCGTCGATGGTGAAGTTGTAAGAGGCAAAGAAGTCGAGCAGCGACTGCATGTATTTTGCTGGTAACGGGAACTCCGTTTCGTCAGTTGCCTCTCGTTCAAAGAGGCCACCATTCAGGTAGGGGATTTTTAGAGGTGAGTGGCGAGAGGTAAGAGGCGAGAGATTACCTTCGCGCTCAGTATTGAGGTCGTTGAAGAGCGTTTCGAGGGTGTTGTCGATGAAGTGGTCTTTGTCCTTACACTCAGCAAAGAGGTTCTGGATGAACTCGCGGTCGCCCTCGCCCCATGAAGCATTGACAGGTACACCCAACCAGCCTTTCTTCTGAAGGAACTGGAGGAACACCAAGCGGCCCATGAGTTTCTTGACGTAGTCGCGGACGGCTTTCTCTGTAGTCGGGGATTGCAAATCCCCTCCAACAGTACGGGCGAACTGTTGCATGATGAACGCATTGGGCGTACCTTCCTGTCGCTCTTCCCACTTGTTAGCTACCTTCACCATCCGTTTGCCTGTGATGTAGAAGATAATGTCCTCATACTGCTGTTTGTATCCCTTGAAGAACATGTCGCTGACGGCATCTACAGAGAAGGCTTTGGTCAGGTCTTTCAGCGAGAGACTGCTGTCACGCAGTTTCTCGAATTGTTGAATGGCAGTACGGCTTCTGTGCCCTTCGCCTAAGAGATAGGTGAAACGCTTGGTATCTGTTGACTCCTTCTGATAGATGCCGTCTTCTGCAAAAGTCCACGACTCGCTGACGTAGGAGAAACGCAACACACTCTCGTGCTTGCGGTAACAGAACATGAAGGCACCAGCATTGCCATTATTGCGCCAGGCGGTGAGCAGCATATCCCGTATGCCTCGGCGATTACGTTCTATATCCACGCTGTCGGCCAGTTCTACTTCATAGATGCTGATGGTCTGTTCGTCACTAAGCGTGATGGTGCCCAGCCAAATGGCCTGTCTGGCAAACTGGCTGTTGGTTGACACTATTGATGGTGTATTCCAAAACCTCGCTTTGTTGCCGAAGATGTCGTGAAGGAGTGACTGCCAGTTCTGGCGATTGTATTTTGACTCGATGATAGGTCTGTAGTCCATAAGGCTTCGTTATTTTTGAAAACTTTCTGATAATATGATAGTTGCATCGGATTCTTCCTCTGCATTTTGAGTGTCGCGGTAATAGGCATTGTAGTGATTGGCCATTTCGAGCACCTGTTTCAGGGCATCTTCAAAGGTTATCTTAGTCTTGCTGCCACCCTGGCGCTGCAAGTCTTTCTGAATGCGCTGCAGGCGTTTGGCAATATAGGTGATGGTGCCTCGCTCTGCCAGTTCTTTGAGTTGTACCAACTTCAGGCGGGTATCGACATCTTCTATGTGGGGCATCATGCTGTTGATGAGACTGACGGCTGTCGTTACCTGGGCACCCAGATTACTGCGCTGATTCTGGTTCTGCTCCTCTTCATGCAGTTCTTGTTCCTTCACACGATAGAACTCCTTGACGGCTTTTTCCACGTGTTCGTGATGCTGGGCGATTCTCGGCACAGGCTTTTCATCGGGCTTAGCCTTGAAATAGTTGAGCGCATCGAGCACAGAGACCTCTCTCGTCTGCTCGTCGCTTACCAGATAGAATAGTTTCCTGAAGTTGGTCTTGAGGAATACCAATGTGTCGCCAGAGAGGGTGACACCACCCACCTCTCGCGCCTCTCTGCCAGTACGACTACGCAGCGACAACCTTTCGATGCGCTTGTATTCTTTGCGGTTCTGCTGATACAGTGAGCGCAACTCCTCATAGAACGGCAGTTCTTGGTTGCGGTCTTCCTGTTCCCGCTTGATGCCCTCCTTGAAGAGTTTGTCGAGGTCGCGGTCGATGATTTCCTCCGTAGAGTAGATCTGATTGTCCTCGCCAAAGGTGGTGTGGAAGGTCTGAATCTTGCTCAGGGCTATCTGGTTGAGTTTGATTTCCTTGTTGCCCTGCTCTGAGGGATAGAACACATAGTTATAGATGGTGCCCGACTTAGAGCCGATACGGTTCACACGACCTATACGCTGCATCAGTCGCGTCGAGTTCCAAGGTGTGTCGTAGTTGATGATGATGTTCGAGCGATGCAGGTTGACACCTTCTGCCAGCACGTCAGAAGTCAGGATGATGTTGTAGTCGTTCTTTTTCTGCTTCCAGTTCGCGTCAAAGTTCTCACGAATCGTCTTGAAGAGTGAACTACGGTTCTGCGACGAAATCACCATCGCGTCTTTACGATTGATGCGACGTGCCAGATAGTCGATCGTATCGACAGACTCAGAGAACACCACGATCTTTCCTTCTGGATTATGCTCTTTCTTGAACAGTTCATGCTTCAGCAGGTCTTCGAACTTGGCAAACTTCGAGTCGTCATCGTCGTCAATGTATTCCCATTGCAGCCACATCCCGTCCAGCAGTTGCTGGTCTCGACGAAGCAGGTCAATGTATTCAGGCTTAAAGTCATCACGCTTAAAGACGGCATTCTTGGGATTCGTCTCTGCCTTCTCGTTTAGCCTTTCCTCTATCTCATCGTCTGTATAGCCCTTCTCGTAGAGCAGGTTGATGTCCATATCAGGGGCAATGAATATCTTGTCGTTGTCCCACATCTGCAGCATGTTCTCATTGGCCTGACGGAAGTTCTCTACGGATTTCTTGAAGGCATAGAAACTGCTTTCCAGTCTCTTTACCAATCCGTTCTTGCGGATGCCTGCCAAACTGCGGCTGATGAGTTCCGCATTGTCATAGAGTCCGTTAGAAGCTTCCGGCTTCAGATAGGCGATGGCCTGATAGCGGGCGTATGTCAGTTGCTTGTCGAGGATATTCATGGCCTGCTTAAACAGACTGGCCAGATGGTCGTTCAATTCATATTCCTTCTTGATGGGATCAGCCACCTTGGGGAATCCGTGTACATCTTTATAATAACGGGCTATGCTCTCGATATCTGTTCGCGTTCGCCTGACAGTCAAGGGCTTGATCACCCTGTCGCGCACGCGTTCTGCCAGTTTCTTGAACTGCTTGATATCGAAGTCCTCTTGCTTGCGGAATTTGCGGAACTCCACCACCAAGGGCGAGAAGAAGGCTGTCAGGTTGGGCACGCCGTCTATCGTGCAATGGCGCGGGTCCTGAAACATCAGTATCTGATAATACAGATCGGCAGGGGTGTTGTTCATGGGCGTTGCTGATATCAGCATCACCTTCTTCTTATAGCCAGGGATGTTGCCAGTCTCCACGCGAGGCATCTTGCAGATTTCCTGTAGTTGCTGGAAGGCTCCAGTGGTATGATTACGGAACTTGTGGGCCTCGTCCACCAATACCAGGTCGTACTCATCGGCATTCCAATAGTTGTAGTTCTCGTCGTCGAGTATCTTCGAGAGGCTGCCATTCGAGACAAACTGCGTATATTTGTCGATACCAAAGTCCTTGAAGGTGGTCTTCCAGTTCTGTTCTACGGCAGGTGGATAGACCACCAGGATCTTCGTGTTGTCTCGCCCGTTCTCAATCAGGAACTTCTTGGCAATCATCGTAGCAATGACCGTCTTGCCGAGACCCACCACATCGGCCAGGAAGAACCCATCATAGCGTATCAGTTTCTGATAGCCCTCAATCACGGCATCCGTCTGATACTCGAATTTCTCATAGCCTTCCGGCATATCAAACGGATCGTCTTGATCGACCTCCAGCACGCGGTCTGAGAAGTATTCCATCAGCATCTTGATGTAGAGTTCGTAGGGCGTGACGTCACCCTTCAGGTAGGTCTTGTCGAGTGTGGCCTGATAGTCCTCCGCATTGATAGGCACATTCTTGGCCTCTTCCCATAGCAGTTCAAACTCGTGCTTGGCAAAGGCCACATCTTCGTATTGCGTCAACTTGACATTAAACTCATACTGCTTGTCTTCGCCAATGCCCAGGCCGTTGCCACTCAGATTGCTGCTGCCTGTGATGGCAGTGCCAAAGGTGTGCTGGTTGTAGTTGTCAGGATAGAGGATGTACAGCTTGGCATGAATCTTTTTCGAGGGATGGGCCCGCAGTTCCAGTTTGCCGTCAATCATGTCCTGCACCATCTGGAGCATACCGTCCTCCACCTGCTTGGAATAGTGCGACTGCTCGATGTCCTCCTTCAGTTTCCTGAGGCATTCCTCCTTTACCTCTTCCTCGGCACCAAAGAAAAGTTCGCCCTTCTGATGGGCACGGGCGATATATTTATCCACATCGATGCCAATCAGGATGCGCACCTTGTTGATGCCGTCGAGAAACGGGCGCAGGGAGAAATAGCCCGATGCACGAAGGAAGCCCACCACAGCATCAAGGTTCTTCACTTGAGGGTTGTTCTCCAAGATACCCTCAAACTCTTTCATCAATGTATTCCCATCCCTGTTAGTGAAGAAATGGGAACTGATAGGTATGTCTACCATATCTACGCTATAGTTAAATTTCATTTGACTTTTTCTCGCCATGACATAAAGCAAGCTTTCTGTGCATGGCTTAATGAAAAAGTTTTAGGAGCGAAAGGACTTGTTCGGATGATAATGGGTCTTCGCTGTAAGACCTCAGGACACGAAAAAAGCGTGATACCGCCCTTATCGATGTCCCAAGGTCCTAGGAAAACCCATCTAAAACGAAAAGTCCAGTCCACGCCTATCAGCGTAGAGATGGTACTACTTCGTGTTTTAGATGTCGATTGAATTTCCTAGGTTCAGGGACATCACCGAATAGCACAATCGCTATGTTAATTTCCAACTAAGATCGCATCAGCACCTCCACTGAGGCTCAAAATCTGCCGTAGCAGCGTCGGGTCACGACGATTAGCCGATACTTGATGCAAAGGTAGCAAAATAATTTCAGAAATGAACAGATTGGCACAAATTTACACAATATTTAATAATATCAGATGGTTTTAGGGAAGTCGTTTCGTTCTTTTGGGTAGTAAATTCTATCTTAGTTTCAGCCGCCATGTCCTGTAGCTCTTCCATGTCTTTCTTTCCGAGTTTGAAGGACTTTCCCGTTTCATGGTTCATCCAGTCCCAGATGATGCGGGCATGAAGGTTGGGTTGCCAGGTTGACGGGTCATCAGGGTTGGTATAATGGCCCTCATCCTTATGGATATGTATCTGGATGGCTCTGACTCCCCATCGTTCCTGCACTTTCTGTTAGGTCTCCGTCAGGTCTGGGACGAGGAGTCGTCGGCTTATCGGCTATGCGTACCTCACCAGAGCCTGGCGGACGGCCTTGCGAGCGGTGCCGAGACGGTGTTCTACGCTCTTGTAGCCCTCGCCCAGGCGGCGGGAGATCTCGCTGACCTTCATGCCGCCATAGATGTGCAGGCGATATATCTCGCGACAGTTCTCGGGCACTCGGGCCAGACTGCGCTCCAGCTGTGCGGTTATCTCGCTGACACTTAATACAGACTCGGCATTGTCGGCTGTCCTTGATGTGTGTTTCAGATAGTGCTCGTAGGCATCGAAGCTATGGCGGCGGCGGTAGTGGTCGGTTATCAGGTTGCGTGCGGCGGTATAGACAAGTGCCGGCAGGGTGGTCTCAGTGACCATCCTGCCGGAAGTAAGGAGGCGAAGGAAGACATCCTGAACGATGTCTTCCGCCTCATCGCCACCGCCAAGACGGCTGCTGACGTATGCAAGCAGCTCGTCGCGGTGACTGCTGTAATAGTTGATTAATAAGTTGATGTTCATTCATTGATCACCTTCTGGATGGTGCCGTCCTCATTGTAGAACAGTCGCTGCACCTTCAGTGAGCGCAGGTGGGTGATGCCGTTGGAAGGCACGCAGTCGTGGTAGAAGAGGAACCACTCGCCCTTGTACTCCACGATGCTGTGGTGGGTAGTCCAGCCCACGACGGGGTCAAGGATGACACCCTGATAGGTGAACGGGCCGTAGGGATTATCGCCGATGGCGTAGCATAGCAGATGGCTGTCGCCGGTGGAGTAGCTGAAGTAGTACTTGCCGTCCTTCTTGTGCATCCACGATGCCTCGAAGAAGCGGTGCGGGTCGCCGGCCTTCAGGGGCTGTCCGTCCTTGTCAACCACCAGCACTGACCGGGGTGCCTCGGCGAACTGCATCACGTCGTCGCTCAGACGAGCCACGAAGCTGGGCAGGGCGGGCACGTCGGCAGGAGCGAAGAGCTGCGTCTTCTTGTCGGCAGCAGGACCTAAGTCCACGCCACCCTCCTTCACCAACTTCTCAGGGGCTTGATACCACTGCAGCTGTCCGCCCCAGAGTCCGCCGAAGTAGACGTATATCTGTCCGTCATCATCTTTGAATACGCTGGGGTCGATGCTCATGGAGCCGCGCATGGGCTGCTCCTGCGGCACGAACGGGCCTTCGGGCTTGTCAGCGACGGCCACGCCAAGGTGGAACACGCCATTATAATCCTTGGCAGAGAAGATGAGGTAGTACTTGCCGCCCTTCTCGACGACATCGTTGTCCCACATCTGCTTCTCGGCCCAGGGTACCTGGCTGACATCGAGGATCACGCCGTGGTCGGTCACCTCACCGTTCTCCACATCGTCGAGGGAGAGCACGTGGTAGTCCTTCATCTGGAAGTGACCGCCGTCATCGTCGAAGGCTGCACCTGCCTCCCAGTCGTGGCTGGGATAGATGTATAGACGGCCGTTAAACACATTGGCAGAAGGGTCTGCCATATAGTCGCTTGGGAAAAGATAACGAGGCTTCATGATTTTCTTATTTTTTTCGTTATGACGTTATGTCGTTATGTCGTTATGACGTTATTTATAGAGATTAATGATGCTCTTGACGACGGGCTTCTCACCGTAGCAGCGATCGAAGAGCAGGCCATAGTTGGTGCGCCCCCGGACGGGGAAGTCGTTGAGCCACGAGTTGGCATCGCTGATGCCCCAGAGGGTGACGCGGCTGATCTGCGAGCTGTGGCGCTTGTAGATACTGAAGAACTGCATCCAGCGGTCGTCCACCTTCTTGGCCACGTCCTTCGGCAGGCCGGCAGAATATGGGTTATACTTCTGCTGCAACTCGAAGCTCTGGTTGATATCGGCACCACCGAATCCCTCGGGGTTTGGCAGCACGTTCAGGTCGAGCTCGGTAATCATCACCTTCACCCCCGTGGCAGCGAAGGCATCGATGCTCTTCTCGTACTCCGTCAGGTCGGGATAGTCCATGCCGTTATGGCTTTGCATGCCTACGCCGTCGATGCGCAGCCCCTTGGCCTTCAGGCTCTTCACCAACCGGCAGACGGCCTCGCGCTTGCCCGGCTTCGACATGGAGTAGTCATTATAGTAAAGCTCGGCATTGGGGTCTGCCTCATGGGCCGCCCGGAAGCAGATCTCGATAAACTCCTCGCCGAGTATCTTGTAGAGGGGCGACTGCCGCCAGGAGCCGTCGTCCTCGATGGCCTCGTTGACCACGTCCCAGCCGTGAACCTGTCCTTTGTAATGACCTACTACGGTGGCGATATGCTTCTCCAGTCGGCTCTTGAGCACCTCCTTCGACACCAGCCGGCCCCAGCTGTCGGTGAACAGCCACTCGGGGGCCTGTGAATGCCAGCACAGGTTATGGCCGATAATCTTCAGACCGTTCTGCCGACAGTAGCCCACAAACTTGTCGGCCACGCGGAAGTCGAAGAGTCCCTCGGCGGGCTGCAGCACTTCCATCTTCATACAGTTCTCGGCAGTGGCACAGTTGAAGTGCTTCTTCACCACAGCAGTGGCTGCAGCGTCCTGGCCGTCACTCTGCCACTGGTTGAGTGAGGTGCCTATCAGGCAGTATTTGCCCACGGCATCCTTCAGGCCGTCTTGAGCCATCAAGGGGGTAACACTTAGGCTTAACGCCAGTAGACACGCCAGTTTCCTGTAATTCTTTCTTTCCATCTTTACATTGTCTTAGTTATAATTATATGATATCGTCTTCATCAGTTTCCATGTTGCGGCGGCGTGCAGCCAGCTCTGCCTGCATCTTTATATTGTAGCTCTTCGAGATGGGGTAAAAGTAGAGTGCCAGCACACCGATGCCGAAGAGTACGGCAGGTATGATACTCGACACCAGCCGGATGCCCTCCATCGCACTCTCATTCTGACAGGCAACGTTGCCTGCCTGATAGCCGAAGGCAGAGATGATGATACCGGCGAGAGCGCCACCGATGCCCAGACCCACCTTGAGAGCCATCACGATGCCCGAGAAGCAGAAGCCCGTGGCGCGGCGGTAGTTCTCATACTCGATATGGTCGGCCACGTCGGCAATCATGGCCCATAGCAGCGGGATGGTAGGCGCGTAGGCCAGCGACTTCATGAAGTTCAGCGCAAAGAGCAGCCCTACGTCCGTAGGCGACGGGATATAGAAAAGAGCCGTGAAGAAGGTGCAGAGCGACAGGCACACCATGAACACCTTCTTCTTGCCATACTTGTTGGCCAGGAAGCGCGAGAGGAAGATGACGCCGAGGAACTGCACGATGGCACCCATCATATTGAACACCGAGAACCCCACGGAATAGGCATTGCTGATATTGTCGTACAGACCGAAGAAATGCAGGAAGTCGTAGAGGGACTTCTGGTCGACGTTATACTGGAAATAGAAGCTCATGGCCGACCCCCACACCGCCAGGGTGATGAACAGCGAGAAGGTAAGCAGGAACATGGCCGTCCACGACACGTCGGAAACCGTGTTCTTGATATCCTCCATCATGTCGATATCCTGCTTGGGAGGCGGCTGGATGCGCTCACGGCTGACGGCAAAGGTGATGACGAAGAACACGAGAGCCACTGCGGCAAAGAGGCCTATGGTACACAGCCAGCCGTGCTGCAGGTTGCCCTGCCCGAAGCGGTCTACCAATGGCAGCGTCATGCCTTGCACCACAAACTGCGCGATGGTGACGGCGATGAACCGGATGGTAGTGATATTGGTGCGCTCCTTGATGTCGCTCGTGATGACACCGCCAAGGGAAGTATAAGGTATATTATTAAAAGAGTACGCAACGAGCAGCAGCACGTACGACACCGTGGCGTAGGTGGCCACCTGAGCATTGTCCTCGATACCGGGATTGTAGAAGGCTAAGAGATAAAACACGCAGAACGGGATGGCCGTCCACAACACCCAGGGGCGGTATTTACCCCACCGCGTCTGCGTGCGGTCGGCCAGAATGCCCACTGCCGGGTCTATGAGGGCCGCCACCACATTGGCGATGAGCAGCACGCTGCCGGCAACAGCCCCGTCGAGTCCAAACACGTCGGTGTAGAACTTCAACTGGAAGATCATCATCATCTGGAACGCAAGATTGGCGCCGGCGTCACCTAAAGAGTAGCCGATTTTCTCACGCAATGATATCTGCTGTGGTTTATCGTTGTTTGAAATCATGCCGCAAAGTTACGTACATTTCCACAAACCCACGTTTTAAAATGTCACAGATGCTTTCTCTGATGTTTCATTTCGGAAGAAAAGTTCCATTTCCTGCCATTTCAACGCGCTTTTTTAGTATATTTGCATCGATTTTCATGGCACAAGGCCTCTATCAGAACAGTTTATGAAGAAATTACTATTTACCATCGCCACGCTTATCTTGGCTTCGACGTTAGAAGCCAAGGTCACTCTGCCTGGGCTCTTCCAGTCGGGCATGGTGATGCAGCGCGGCAAACCCATTCCTGTCTGGGGGTGGGCTGACAAGGGCGAACAGGTGTCCATCCTGTTCAACAAGAAACAGTATTCCACCACTGCCGACGACCAGGGGCGCTGGCGCATCGACCTGCCGAAGATGAAGGCCGGAGGCCCCTATATAATAGAGGTGAGAGGTGAGGGGCAAGAGGTGAGAGAAATCACCGACGTGCTCATCGGCGACGTATGGCTCTGCTCCGGGCAGTCGAATATCGACGTACACATCGAGCGCGTCTATCCGCAATACGTACAGGAAATCGACAGCTATGAGAACCCGCAGATCCGGCTCTTCCGCGTGCAGAACGATACCGACACCCACGGCCCGAAGAGTGACATACGGCCCACCGCCATCAACTGGAAGCCGCTGACGAAGCAGAATGCCTGGCCCTTCTCCGCCGTAGGCTACTTCCTCGGCAAGCGGATGTATGAGAAGACCCGTGTGCCGCAGGGCATCATCGTCAACAGCTGGGGAGGCACGCCCATCGAGGCCTGGATATCAGCCGACTCGCTGCGTAATGACTACCCCATGCTGCTCAAACGAACGGAGATGATGCAGAGCGACAAATATGTGGAAGTGCAAAGGCAGGCCAATGCCCTCGCCTCGCAGCAATGGCAGCAGATACTCGATGGCGACGACCCCGGACTGAGCCAGCAGTGGACATCGCCCGACTACGATGACGCCTCGTGGCAGGCCATCAACCAGTACGACTGGCAGTGGCGCGGCACAGGCACCGTGTGGCTCCGCCAGCACATACAGATAGACAAGGCCCATGCCGGCAAGCCAGCCCGACTGCTGCTGGGCACGCTCTTCGACCAGGACGTCACCTACGTGAACGGTCGCGAGGTGGGACACACCTACTACCAGTACCCCCCGCGCCGCTACGACCTGCCCGAGGGCCTGCTCCGCGAGGGCGACAACGTCATCACCATCCGCTTCATCAATAAGTACGGGGCCGTTCACTTCATCCCCCAGAAGCCCTATCTGATAGCCTTCGGCGATGACCGTTTCTCGCAGAACCCGCTGCCCGACGACATCATTCCGCTCGCAGCAACGTGGAAGATGCACGTAGGAACCCAGATGCCTGCCTGCCCCGGCGGCGACGTGTCGCTGCAGAACCTGCCGACCACGCTCTACAATGCCGTGGTACATCCCCTGGCTCCCTACGCCCTGAGCGGCGTCGTGTGGTATCAGGGAGAGTCGAACACCGGCAACCCCGCTCCCTACGCCGACTATCTCAGGAAGATGATTGGTTGCTGGCGTGACTTGTGGCACGATCAGCAGATGCCTTTCACCATCGTTCAGCTGGCCAACCACGACGGACGCCAGCAGACGGGCAACCCGCAGCCCCTCACGCCGCAGACGGAACCTGTGAACAGCGGCTGGGCACGTCTGCGCGAGGCGCAGCGCACCGTTGCCAAGGCTGACCCAAGGGCCGAACTGGCCGTCATCCTCGACTTGGGTGAGACCGTCGACATCCATCCGCTCCGCAAGAAAGAGGTGGCCGAGCGCATCGGCCTCTGCTTCGACCGTCTGGTATATAATAATAAGGTGAAGCTCTCGCCCGAGGTCATCGACGTCAAGCTGACAGGCAACAATATCCAGCTCATACTCGACCAGCCTATACAGGAAGGCGACCTCTACACATTTGAGGTGGCCGACGAGGGGAAGGTTTTCCATAACATCCCTATGCCCGCCATAGGCAAGGGAAATGTCATTACGATTCCCAATCCCGCTTTCAAGCCAACGGCCATACGCTATGCCTGGAAAGACGCCCCCCAGCAGGCCAATGTCCGATCACTCAGCGGACTCCCCATGTCGTCCTTCGAATTGAAAATAGAATAAAATAGTAAATAGTAAATCCGTAAATCGTAAATCATCATGGCTAACGAAACAAAAGGCTTCTACAAGCTCTCATGGGTGCAGCGCATCGGCTTCGGTGCCGGCGACCTGGCCCAGAACCTGATTTATCAGACCATCTGTATGTATCTGCTGTTCTTCTACACCGATGTCTACGTGCTCGGTGGCGACGCAGCAAAGTCTGCCGGACTGGCAGGCACCATGTTCCTCGTGGTGCGACTCGTCGACGTGCTCTGGGATCCGCTGGTGGGCACCTTCGTCGACAAGCACAACCCCGCCTGGGGTAAGTACCGCAGCTACCTCGTCATGGGCGGCATCCCGCTCACCATCCTGGCCATCCTCTGCTTCTGGGACGGCTTCGCACCCTCGCTCGTCTATGCCTATCTGACCTACGTGGGCATGTCGATGCTCTACACGCTGATCAATGTGCCCTACGGCGCACTGAACTCCTCGCTGACGCGCGACACCGACGAGATCACCATCCTCACCTCCGTCCGTATGTTCATGGCCAACGTGGGCGGTCTGGCCGTGTCGGCAGGTGTGCCCATCATCGTGGCCATCTTCGCCTCGTCGCAGACGCTGCCCATCGAGATGGCACTCTTCATGGGACTGGGCTCGCTGCCCTCGTTCATCTTCATGCCCCTGGTGCCGGCCATCAAGAAGAAGGTGGGTAAGAAGAATATGTTCTACATCTTCCTCACCATCGCCATCATCGGTATGGCCCTGCTCTATGTAATCAGTAAGATGGGTACGGTGAAGGAGAATATCACGCTGGTATACATCGCACAGTTTATCAAGTCGACGGGTGTCATCGTGGCCACGGGCTACATGTGGGCACTCATCCCCGAGGTCATCTCCTACGCCGAGTACACCACGGGCCGACGCATCGCCGGCATCGTCAACGCTCTGACGGGCATCTTCTTCAAGGCCGGTATGGCCCTGGGAGGCGTTGTGCCCGGACTGGTGCTTGCCATGACCAACTACGTGCCTGCCGAGGAGGCTACCACACTGCCTAAGGACTCCAGTGCGTGGTTCTACACCATGCTGCTCTATTCGCTCGTAGGTCTGGCCCTGCTCATCTTCTGCTTCTCGCAGACCAAGGAGCGCGTGGTGATGGATGCTTCTGAAGCCGAGAACGTGAAGGTCAGCGACCTGTGGATGGAGTTCATGCGCAACCGTCCGCTGCGTATCATCGCCCTGTTCTTCATCACGGCCTTCGCTATGATGTCGGTGGGCAATGCTGCCGGAGCCTACTTCATGAACGACCTGGAGCTGCAGACACCGCTCGCCCAGGAAGGCATCCGCTGGCTCGTCTGCATCATCCCCGCCATCCTGCTCATCGTCGCCATGTTCATCATCTCGAAGTACGAGCTCACCGACGAAGTGATCGACGACATCAACAAGAAGATTGAGGAGCGCAACAAATAAATGAGGCCGTCCAGCGAGTAGTAGGCATCATCCTTTCCGGTGGTGCCTACTCTCTTTGGACGGCTGTTCTTCTCTCTGTGGGAAACGCACTTTTGTTCTTTTTACGTATTTTTCTCTTCGATTTTTCTGTTATTCCAAAGATTATTCGTAACTTTGCAGCCGAAATCAACCAAAAGAGAAGAATATGAAAAGAACTCTGATTCTGACAGTTATGGCCCTTGTCCTGACTGTAGCCGCCCATGCCGGCGGTCTGATGACCAACACCAACTACCACATCGCCTTCGACCGCATGATGGCCCGTGGCGCAACGTTTGATATCGATGCCGCCTACTCCAACCCCGCCGGAATGGCTTGGGGACACGAGGGCTGGCAGCTCTCACTCAACTTCCAAAAGCCCTGGCAATTTCGAAATATCGAGGTGAACGGCACCAAATACGAGGGCAAGGCCTCGGCTCCTATCGTGCCCGCCCTGTTCGCCTCGTACAAACACAACCGCTGGGCCCTCTCCACCATGATAGGCATCGTGGGCAGTGGCGGCTTCGTGGAGTATAAGCAAGGTGTGCCCATGTACAACATGCTCCTGCAGGGACTGCTGGCACAGAACGGCATCACTCCCGACCAGTACTCGCTCGACTCGGAGATGAAGGGCAAGCAGTACATCTACGGCGGTCAGCTGAACTTCACCTACCGCCTGGCAGACTGCCTTTCGGCAGCCGTGGGCCTGCGCGCCAACTACTACGACGGCTACTATCGTGGCCACGTGCGTGCCGAGAACCACCCGCAGCTGGGCGAGCTGGCCAAGCTACTGCTCGACGTGGACCAGAAGGGCTGGGGCTTCACGCCCATCATCAGCCTGAACTTCCACAAGGGAGGTCTCACGCTGACGGCACGCTATGAGTTCCGTACCAAGATCAGCACCGAGAACAGCACCAACGTGCTCGACGCCGGACTGGGCACCAACCTCATCAACGCCATGATAGCCCGCGACCCTGCCGCCGCACAGGCCAAGATGACGGCCCTGAGCCAGCAGCTGGCAGGCTATACCGCTCCCTATGCCGACGGAGCCACCACGCGCTACGACATGCCCGCCCTGCTCTCCGTGGCTGCCGGCTATGAGTTCACCCCGAAGCTTCGCGCCACGCTGGAGTACCACTTCTTCGACGACAAGAATGCCAAGATGGCGGGCGACCGCCAGAAGGAGCTCACCCGTGGCACCCACGAGATACTGGCTGGCGTGGAGTATGACATCAATGAGAAATTCACCGTCAGCATCGGCGGGCAGCGTACCGACTACGGGCTGAGCGACGGCTACCAGCAGAACACCTCGTTCGCCTGCGACAGCTACAGCATCGGACTCGGCGGCGCATGGAACATCACGGAGAAGCTGCGCCTGAACGCCGGCTACTTCGTCAGTCTCTACTCCGACTACCAGAAGCCCACGAGCTACGGCACGGAGACCTACTCGCGCACCAACAACGTGGTGGGTGTCGGTTTCGACTACCGCTTCTAAAATTGTGGAGGGCGGGGGGAGATCACTCTCAGCCGAGGAAGAACAGGCTGACGCCGAATACCGAAATCAAGGCCCCGGCGACGGCCCTCCACGTGATGGGCTGACGGAAGAGCCACCACGAGGGCAGGATGATGATGATGGGCGTGAGGGCCATCAGCGTGGAGGCGATGCCCGCACTGGTGTACTGCACGGCCATCAGTGAGAAGCCTACACCCGCAAAGGGTCCGAAGATGGTGGTGGCTGTGGCCGCCGTCATCCCCCGGCGGTCGCCGAGAGCCTCGCGCAACGGGGTGAGACCTTCGCGTAAATATAATAATAAGGTGAAGCCGACGATGCCCGCCACGCAGCGGAAGAAGTTGGCACTGAAGGGCACCAGCCATGCTGGTATCGCGCCTGGCTCATAGTGGTCCATGCCTATCTTGCTCAGCACCAGTCCTACACCCTGGCACACGGCCGCACCGATGGCGAAGAGGACACCGCCCAACGGCAGCTTGAGTGCCACCTTGTGATGCTCGCCGCGCCCCAGTACGGACATGCCGATGCCCGTCAGCGTCACCAGCATGGCCACGATACTCATAGGGGCCATCTCCTGTCCCAGGGCTACCCATGCCGTGAAGGCTGCCGCTATCGGTGCCAGCGTCATGAACAGCTGGCCGTAGCGCGAGCCGATGATCAGGTAGCACTGGAAGAGGCAATAGTCGCCGACGACATAGCCCACCACGCCCGAGAGGAGCAACCAGAGACAGGCCTCCGTCGTGCCGCCTGCCGGCAGCGGGGAGCCGGTGGCCAGCCAGAACATCACCACGGAGAAGAGCAGTGCCAAGGCCATCCGCAACACGTTGAACGTCAGGTTGCCCAGTCGACGGCTGCCGAACTCGCTCAGCAAGGCTGTGGCCGTCCAGGAGAAGGCCACGCCCAGGGAAATCAGCTCACCCGTATAGCCCATCATCCTGCTATCTTCATCACCTCGTCGATAGAGTGGGCAAAGGGTCCGGTGTGCTCAAGCTTCAGCGTACACATGGCTGCGGCAAAGCGACTGCTCTCGGCATAGTCCATGCCGCGTGCCCGGCAGTAGAGATAGCCGGCACTGTAGGTGTCGCCGCAGCCAGTGGCATCGACGAGCTGTCGCGGGGGGAAGGCTGGTGTCTCGTAGAAACGGCCGTCGGCAAAAACCACGCTGCCGCCGCCGCCCAAGGTGACTATCACCTCGCGCACGCCCCAGTCGTGTATCTGCTCTGCCGCTGCGAAGGGCACGTTGAGGCCCGTCAGCGTCTGGCATTCCCACTCGTTGACCTTCAGGATGGCGGTATGCCTGAGCAGGCGCAGCTTGTCGCCCCATTCGCAGGAGACGACCTGCTCGCCGTCGACCCTTCTCAGATAGCCCTGCACATCGATGCTCACGTCGCCCTTCGCGGCCAGGTACTCCACCACCTCGGGGGCAAAGTCGTCGGCAAGCAGCGTGCCCAGATGGTAGAGGCGTGCCTCCGTCGACAGCAGCTGACTGATGGTGAAGGGGGCCGACTTGGCCAGTACCCGCTGCGTGCGGTTGTCCATGTTCTCGCCATAGCGGTTCTCGAAGAACACGTTCGTAGGGCTGTTGTAGGCTGTCACGCTGATGCCGCCCTGACGGAGCCGCTCCACCTCGGGCATCACCTCGCCGCTGACGGCTGTGACCAGGTGGAAGTCCACGTCGCGCGGCAGGGCCTGCAAGGCCCAGGCCACATAGTAGGCCGTGCCTCCGGCACTGTAGGCATCGTGGCGCGGTGTGACGATGTGGTCGCGGGTGATGTGGCCGATGCAGCAGATATCTTTCTTCTCCATGTTGTCGTTTTATCGTCGATTTTATCCTTTTCGGCGGCAAAGGTACGGAATAAAATCGAAAAAGTTTTGTGGATTAGGGAAAAATTCCTATCTTTGCACCCTAAATCCTACGAATTACTAACTCGAAATGACAAAGAGGACGTTCTTGTGGACTTTTCTGGTGCTGGCCGCCATGACTGTCTGCGCACAAACCAAATATGACGTAACAACATTCGGTGCCAAGGGCGATGGCACGACCGACGATGCGGTGGCCATCCAGCAGGCCATCGACCAGTGCTCCCGCGAGGGTGGTGGCCGCGTGCTGCTGCCGCGTAACCACACCTTCCTGTCAGGCCCCCTGCAGCTGAAGAGCAACGTGGAGCTGCACCTGGAGGCTACGGCCACGCTGAAGGCCAATCCCGACGAGTCCATCTACCGCCTGAGTGCCTTCGGCGACAACCGTGGCGAGGGAATGCTCTGGCTCTGGGCCAAGGATGCCGAGAACATCAGCATCACGGGCCGGGGCACCATCCACGGCAACGGCATCGCCTTCATGGGCAGGGAACTGAGCGACTCTTACGAACTCAAGCCCCTGGCCGACCCCACTTTCGACCCCAGGCCTCATGTACTCACCCTTACAGCTGTGAGAAACCTCACCATCCGCGACGTGACCATCCGCGAGGGAGCCTACTGGACGGTGCATCTCATCGGCTGCGACGAGGCAGTCATCGACGGCATCCAGCTGCTCAACAACCTGAAGATACGCAATGGTGACGGCATCGACCTGGACCACTCCAGGAACGTTCGCATCTCCAACTGCCACATCACCTCGGGCGACGACTGCATCTGCCTGAAGAACCGCCGCGAGTTCGCCGAGTATGGCTCCTGCCACGACATCGTGGTGACCAACTGCGTGATGTCATCCCGCTCGTGCGCCATCAAGATCGGCTCAGAGAACATGGACAGCATCTACAACGTGCTCTTCGACAACTGCATCATCACCGCCTCCAACCGTGGACTGGGCATCCAGAACCGCGACGAGGGCACGGTGACCGACGTCACCTTCTCGAACATCCAGCTGGACTGCCGCCTGTGGAGCGATGTGTGGTGGGGCAAGGCCGAACCCATCTACGTGACCAGCTACCCCCGCGCCAACGGCAACCACAAGGATGCCAACTGGCGATTCCCAAAGGGGCAGACGGAGGGCCGCTGCGGCGAGGTGAGCCGCATCTACTTCAACAATATCACCGCCACCAGCCCCAACGGCTGCTTCGTCGGCGGCGATGCTGCCGGCAAAGTCAAGGACATCTTCTTCAACAATGTGCGCATCAACCTCACAGGGGGACAGACCCCCTGTGTGATGGACAAGCGCCCCTGCCGGGGCGAGGGCTTCATCAGCGTAGATGCCTCGGAACTGTTGAAAGGCAAGGTGTCCTTGGCGACGGAGAATGCCGATGTGACAATAAACTGAAAAACTTTTAATATTAACTAACAATCATTGATTTATGCAAAAGATCCTAAATCTGAAACAGAGGGCCCGGAAGGCGATGCTCTTCGCGCTCTTTTTGTTGTGCAGTACGGTCGTGATGGCACAGAACCGTGTGTCGGGAACCGTACTCGACGCCAACGGTGAGCCACTCATCGGCGTGAGCGTGCTGGAGGCAGGCACCAACAATGGTGCAGTGACCGACATCAACGGTAAGTTCTCGCTGTCGGTGAAGTCGGGTGCCAGACTCGCTATCTCATACGTGGGCTATACGGCTCAGACCCTGGCTGCCCGCGACGGCATGACCGTCACGCTGCAGGAAGACAACAAACTGCTGAACGAGGTGGTGGTAGTAGGCTACGGCACGATGCGCCGCAAGGACGTCACCTCGTCGATTACCACCGTGAAGTCGGAAGACCTCAATAAGGGTGTGTTCGCCGACCCCGCCTCGATGCTGCAGGGTAAGGTGGCCGGTCTGACCGTCACCACCAGCGGCGACCCTACCGGCACGCCGAGCATCACGCTCCGCGGTGCCTCCTCGCTCCGTGAGGGTGCTGCCATGCAGCCCTACTACGTCATCGACGGTATCCCCGGCGTGGACATCTCAATGGTGTCGCCCGACGATATCGAGTCGATCGACGTGCTGCGCGACGCCTCGGCCACGGCCATCTACGGTTCGAAGGCCGCCAACGGTGTGATCATCATCACCACCAAGAGCGGACAGGAGGGTAAGACCAACGTGACTTATAGCGGCTACGTGGCCTTCGACAAGGTGCTCGGCACGCTCGACATGGCCTCGGCCAGCCAGCTGCGCTCCTCAGGCCTCGTAGGGGCTGAGCAGGACGGCGGCGGCGACACCAACTGGCAGGACGAAGTGCTGCGCACCGGCGTGAGCCACAACCACAACGTGAGCATCAGCGGCGGCAACCAGAAGACCAAGTACATGGGCTCCATCAACTACATGAACCGTCAGGGCATCGTGCGCGGCACGGGCATGAACCGCGTCAACGCCCGCACACTGCTCACCACCAAGATCCTGAAGGACCGCCTCGACATCTCCCTCGGCGTGAACGCCATGCAGGGCAAGTTCAAGGGCGTGCCCATGAGCCGCTCAACGGGCAGCGACGCCGGTAAGAGCGTGCTCGACGCCATGAACTACTACTCGCCCACCAACCCCGTGCGCAATGCCGACGGTAGCTGGTATGAGTCGTACATCGGCTCGGCCAACTACAACCCCCTGTCGATGATCTACGAGGACAACAACCAGAACGAGTGGAAGCGCATACAGTACATCGCCAAGGCCTCGCTGAAAATCATCGAGGGCCTGAACTGGCACGCCAACTACTCGTATGAGAGCAACCAGAACACCTACAGCTGGTACCAGACCCACCAGACGCAGATGGACAAGGGCTACGACGGCCGCGCACACCGCGACACCTACCAGCGCCACAACCAGACCTTCGAGACCTACGGCAACTACGACGTGACCATCGCCAAGCTCCACAAGCTCGGCGTGATGGTCGGTTACAGCTGGGAGGAGCGCATGGACGGCGACGGCTTCGGCGTGACGGTCAACAACTTCTACAACGACGTGACCAACTTCTGGAACCTGCGCTATGCCAACAACATCAACGGCATCACCGACGTGACGGGCTCATCGAAGTCTACAATCCGCAACATCTCCTTCTACGGCCGCGTGAACTACTCGTTCAACAGCCGCTACATGCTGCAGGCCACCATCCGCCGCGACGGCTCTTCCGTGTTCGGCAAGGACAACCGCTGGGGTACCTTCCCCTCAGTCTCCGCAGCCTGGAACATCACCGAGGAACCCTTTATGCAGAACCAGAACGTGTTCGACCAGCTGAAGCTCCGCGTGGGCTACGGCGTGAGCGGTAACGCCATGGGATTCGGAGCCTACGACGCCATCGCCACCTACGGCCTGAACACCAACTCGTTCGAATACATCCTGCCCGACGGCACCAAGTACACCATGTACGGCATCGAGGCACAGAACAACCCCAACCCCGACCTGAAGTGGGAGCGCACGGGCATGCTCAACATCGGCCTCGACTTCGCATTCCTCGGCGGACGCATCAACGGTAGCATCGAGTACTACAACAAGAAGACCAGCGACCTCATCTGGAGCTACGCCGTCTCCACCAGCGTCTACCCGCTGAACTGGATCCGCGCCAACGTGGGCGACATCACCAACAGCGGTATCGAGTTCTCCATCAACGCCGTGCCCGTGAAGACCAAGGACTTCCAGTGGCAGACCACCCTCAACCTGTCGCACAACAAGAACACCGTCGACAAGCTGTCGAACTCCACCTACAGCGTGGACTACGTGGACCAGGGCAACCCCAACATCGGAGGTATCTCGTCGAATGCCGACACGCAGCGCATCATGGAGGGCGAACCCCTCGGAACGTTCTGGACATACCAGCACGCCGGCTACGACGCCAACGGCAACAGCGTGTTCTACGTACACGACCTCGACAAGCACAAGGATGCCGAGGGCAACGTGCAGGCCGACACCTACCAGGATGCCAACGGCCAGTGGGTGACCTCCAACCCCGGCTACGACGACAAGACCAACTGCGGCAACGCACAGCCCAAGCTCGTCTACGGATGGAACAACACGCTGAACTACAAGAACTGGAGCCTCACCGCCTTCTTCCAGGGCGTATTAGGCAACAAGATCCTCAACGCCACCAAGGCACACTACAGCTTCCAGGGACACCTGGCTGGCGGCAAGAACGTGCTGGCAGAGGTGGTCGGCGACCAGAAGTGGAAGGCCGATGCCAACGCCCACATCCCCGGCGACAACTACCTGGAGAGCGGCAGCTACCTGCGCCTGTCGTCGCTCACGCTGGGCTACACCTTCAAGAAGCTCGGCGGCGTGGTTCAGAACCTGCAGCTCTACGCTACGTGCAACAACCTGTTCACCATCACTGGCTACAGCGGCATCGACCCGGAGGTCAACCTCGGCGGACTGACGCCCGGTATCGACTATCGTGAGACTTTCTATCCCCACACCCGCTCGTTCATCCTCGGTGCAAAGATTAACTTCTAAGATTCTGTTTATAGTTTAAAGTTTAGAGTTTATAGTTTATGAAAACAAATATAAAGCTATTTCTCGCAGCCGGCCTGGTGGCAATGACTACCGGCTGTACCAACCTGGATGTGACTCCAGAAGCTCAGTGGACGGAATATCCTACAGGCGATGCGGCCATTGAGGCACAGATGGCCGACGTCTACTTCCACCTGCGCGGCACACTCGGCCGGCGATACATGGAGGCACAGGCCCTGTCGTCGGACGAGTGGATAGGCATCAGCTTCGACGGCGACTATGCCGACGGCGGCATCTACGCCCAGTGCTCGCTCCACAACTTCGACCCCTCCAGTGCCAGCACCGGCTGGTACGACGACGTGACGGCAGGCATCACCAAGGCCAACCGCGTCATCCTCAACATGGGTGGCGATGAGGCCGACCCGTCCTCCATCGCACCGGCCCGCTTCATGCGTGCCTACTACACCTGGATCATCATGGACAGCTTCGGCGACGCACCTATCCTCGACCACCTGGCTGCCGACGGCGAGCAGATTGACCGCTCGCCCCGCGCCGACGTGGCACGTTGGATTGAGAGCGAGCTGAAGGCCATCATACCCGTGCTGACATCCACCGTGGGCATCAGCACATACGGCAAACCGACGCGCTACGCCGCCGAGGCACTGCTCGCCAAGCTCTACATCAACTGGCCCGTCTATACCGCTGCCAGCGTGACGGCCTACGATGCCGCCGGCTACAGCAACGAGCACATCAACGACGTGGTGACCCTCTGCGACGACATCATCCAGAGCGGGCAGTTCAGCCTCTCAGAGGGCGCCAGTGGCTACCGCTCGAAGTTCTGGCCCAACAACGGCTACCAGATCAAGGACTTCATCTATGCCATGCCCTTCGACGCCATCACCGCACAGGGATTCCAGTACTGCCGTCCGCGCATCTGGCGACAGGGACGTAACGACGGCGACGGAGGCCCCGGCTACTTCGGCTCCGACATCGGCAACTCCACCGGTGGTAACTTCTCCATCTGCCCCGAGTTCGCCGACAAGCTGATGGCCCTGGAGACCGACGACCGCCAGGAGAACATCCTCGCCGGACAAATCTACATGTTCGACGCCACCAGCTATGCCAAGACCTCCACACCTTATAAATATAAGGGACAGGAGATAGCCCTCGACAAGACCATCCGGCTGAAGTACACCGATGCCAACAACGAGGCCCACTACATCGAGTATGAGGATGGCATCAAGAACCCCAGCCTCTATCCTGCCGACTGCGCCATGCTCAACACCGGTAAGGACGTCAAGGGATGGAGCCAGGGCTACAAGTCGGTGAAGTACTTCGTCATACGCGAGGACTTCATCAACGGCCGTAACCAGTCGAACGACCTACCCATCTTCCGCTATGCCGACATCCTGCTGACCAAGGCCGAGGCCATCGCACGAGGGGCCAGCGCCACCAACGGGCAGACGGCCCAGAGCCTGCTGAACGAAATCCGCGCATACGCCAACGCACCGCAGATAGCAGGCACGCCCTCATTAGAGGACATCTACGACGAGCGCGGACGCGAGCTTTTCGACGAGAACTGGCGCCGCAACGACATGATCCGCTTCGGACACTTCGAGGATGAGTACGGCTTCCACCGCCGCGGATTCCCCACGGCCCGCTTCGACAAGGAGTGCCGCGTGTTCCCCATCCCGCAGGGCACGCTTAACACCAATACCAACTGGAAGCAGAACGCTGGGTATTGATTAAGTGAAAAGTGAAGAGTGAAGAATTTGCTGCTGCCGAAGTTGGGAGGGCGACAGCAAATTCTTCACTCTTCATTCTTCATTGTTCACTCTTCACTTTTCACTCGTATTCCGTCGGATCATCGATGCCGGCCTCGGCCAGGGCCTCGCGCCGCTCTACGCAGGTGCCGCAGCGGCCACAGTGCTTCTCACCGCCACGGTAGCACGACCAGGTCTCAGCATAGTTGATACCCAACTCTTTGCCCCGTGCCGCTATCTGGCCCTTCGTCATATTGCAGTAGGGCGAAAGCAGGCGGACACCATTGAACGTGCCGGCATGAGCCGCAGCGTCGAAGGCCTCGACAAACTCCGGGCGGCAGTCGGGGTAGATGGTGTGGTCGCCCCCATGGTTGGCCATCATCACGTATTGCAGGTCGCGGCTCTCGGCCATGCCCGTGGCGATGGCCAGCATGATGCCGTTGCGGAAGGGCACCACCGTCGACTTCATGTTGCTGTCGGCATAGTGGCCATCGGGGATGGCATCGTCGCCAGCGAGCAGCGAGCTGCGGAAATACTGCGACATGAAGTCGAGCGGAATCACTACGTGGCTGATGCCAAGCCGCTCACAGTGCCGCCGGGCAAAAGGTATCTCACGCGCGTTATGGTTCGAACCGTAGTCGAACGAGATGGCCAGGGCGATGCGCTCCTGGTAGTCGTAGAGCAGCGTCGTCGAGTCCATGCCGCCGCTCAGTATAAGTATTGTATCCTTCATCATATCATTGTTTGATTCCGATTGATCATGTCTATATTACAAACTTGCTGCAAAGTTAGTCAATTCTGGTAAATTCAGACCAAATTTGACTAACTTTTGGCGAGTTTTTATAATAATTAGCAAAACGATGAGCCACTTTATACAAGCGTAATGGTAAGGCTTTCTGCTTTGAGATGGCGACTGCATGAAATTTCTGACATCACTCTTGCCACTATGCCAAACATATTGACTATCAGTCATTTAGCCGTTGCAACGGTAGTGGCAAGAGTGGCAAGAGAAACGGTGTTGTTGCCACTGCTTAACGTGCTGATAGTCAGCACGTAGCGCGCGTAGTGGCAACAGTGGCAAGAAAAACCGTGCAAACAGTTTTCAGACGGGTACTGCATCAGCATCGCCGACCGTCACCTATGATCAGTCCACCCGTTGGACTGTCTGAATACTCAAGCATCCAAGCTGGTCCAAGCGGTGGAACTGTCAGAAAGCGGTTACAATATAACGAATCCACTTCTGATAATATTCTGTGATTTTCGGAAAAAATAAGGGCGAGTGAGAAATTTTCCGTAACTTTGTAAGATTTCGCAGGATTGCTTTGTATAAAGGCGATGCAGAGGATTGAGAAATTTCCGAGTTACGATTTAGAGACCGTTCTGTTTCTGCGAATATCAAGGTTGTTGGGAATGATGAGGCTATTACGAGTGAGATCGCGTAACTCGTTGATATTGCGCCTATTTACAGTCATTTGCGCTTATGATATTCTTTCGGATTGGAAAGAATGTTGAGCCTGTTCCGTTACCTAAGTGTTACCTTGGTTACCGCGTTTGGTAACTGGGACTCGAGCTCTGCTCGCTTCGCTTGTCGAAGAACACTTGGTGAAAACGTGGAAGTCTGTACAAGAATTCCAACGACTCGGAAAAACATACATATTCAGGCATATTTTGCACATCAGGGGACGCTCCTTCAAGTATTCGACATTCTGTTGGAAGATACGAAAAACCGTGTAGGCATAGACAGGACTCCTGCTACCTGTATCTGGCAGGTAAAAGACTCGCTTGCAGAATTCATCCCTGCAACATATGGAGTCAGAGACATGGCTTTCGGGCAAATGACCAACCAGTTCATCAGTGACTACGAGCATTTCCTGATCGTCAGGCAAGGCAAAAAGACAGCGACAGCACACAAGTATTTCACCTATCTGAAGCAGGCTTGCCACAGGGCTTATAAGGACGGACTGACAGACAAGTACCTTTTTGCACGTTACAAGGAACCGACCATACCGAAGAGGTCGCCACGAACCATTACACCAGAGAACTTCCAACGGATAGTCAGCCTGCAAATCCCATCAGATAAGCCTTCACTCATTATTGCACGTGACTTGTTGCTGATAGCCTGCTACACAGGTATGGCTTATATTGATGCCGTATCAGTCACACAAGATAACCTGTCATACGATGAGCAAGGGAGCCTGTGGCTGAAATACAAGCGCAAAAAGACAGGGGTACAGGCTGTCGTGAAACTGATACCAGAAGCCATTGAACTGTTCGACAAATATAAGGACGCTGGTCTACCAACGCTGATGCCCCGCCAGAACTATGCCTTCCTATTGAAGAACTTGAAGAAGATAGCGGAAATGGCAGGTTGCACACGGTCAATCAGCCACCACTAGGGAAGGCACTACTACGCCTCAATCCTTACACTATCCAATGACGTGCCGATAGATGTCATCAGCAAGATGCTTGGTCATACCAGTGTAAGGATGACACAAGTCTATGCAATGGTGACACAGGACAAACTCTTTGAGGAAGCCGACAAATTCATTGAAGCAACCAAGGACTTTGTACTAGTGCTCAATGCTAACAGCAAGGAAATCGTAAACAAGCAAAGACAATAAAATATAGCAATCATGAACAGAAGTACATTCAGACTAATGCCCTATATCAACAGGGCAAAGACAAGGGCAGACGGCACAACTTCCGTATTGCTCAGAATCACCATTGACGGCAAGAAGACCGTCATGACGACGGATTTCATTTGTCGTCCCGAACTATGGGATGCCAAACAGGGTAAAATCATATCCCCTACAAAGGATGCTAGTGCCTTTCGGGAGTTTATCAAGAAAGCATGTGTACAATATGGAAATTATTATCCGTCTAACATATTCAGTTTCGTATGGTAGGCAACCGCTCGGCCATTGGACGCTTTGCTTGTAAAGAACTACAATCAGACTCTAAAAGAACTGAAAAGCCACTTCTCTGAACGAAGAACAATGGCACTTGTATGTAAGTTGGAGAAATACATGATGCAGTTAGTGCAGATTATGCATAAAGTCGTAGAACTAACAATTAGGTATGAAAAACATCGAATTGGCAAGGATAATTGAATTTAAACACATTTTTTCAACTTAAAATTACCTCTTTTTTGCTTAATATACATTGAGTATGGAAATTTTTGTGTAAATTTGTAGCCAAATATAGTTATAGAATGGAACGTAAACGAATTAACCGCCTGAAGGTGGTACTTGCAGAGAAGGGAATGACCAACAAGCAATTGTCGGAAATCCTAGATAAAGATCCTGCTGTCATATCAAAATGGGTGACTAATGCCGCCCAGCCCAATGTGGAAATGTTCATCCAGTTATCAAAGATATTGGGTGTGAGTGTAGATGATCTACTTTGGACAGAAGAAGCATAGTTTTTTAGTATTATGGCAAGAATCTACGATAATATAGAAACCAAATTCGCAGAAGGACTACAGAGCATCATTACTAATGTAGGTGTAAAGCGTGTGGACTTTTGCGTCGGCTATTTTAATCTGCGAGGATGGAATCTCGTAGTAGAACAGATAGATACCCTTACGGGCGATTATGTCTATGAAAACGACAAACGCATTTTTCGCAAATGTCGTTTGTTGATAGGTATGCATCGGCCTGCAGAAGAATTGATTCGACAACTCTATACAGAACAGGTCTTACCTGATGCCAACTATGTCAGTCAGTGCAAACTGGAGATTGCCCGCGACTTCAAGCGTCAACTCCAATTGGGCCTGCCCACTAAACAAGACGAGTTTACCCTTCGTCGTCTCTCGGCACAGATGAAAGACGAGAAGGTTTGTGTGAAGTTGTATCTACGCGAACCACTTCACGCCAAGTTATACCTTGCCCATCGTCCTGATGACAACTTCAATAAGATTCAGGCTATTATGGGTAGCAGCAATCTTACTTATTCGGGATTGACCAAGCAAGGAGAACTGAATGCCGAATTTGGCGACAGTGATAGCGCTGAAAAACTATCCCGTTGGTTCGATGACCGTTGGGAAGACAAGTTCTGCCTCGACATTACCAAAGAACTGATAGAGATTATTGACAATAGTTGGGCAGGAGAAAAGGAAATACCACCTTATTATATATATTTGAAGACAGCATACCATCTGAGTGAGGAAGCCCGTACTGGCATCAAGGAGTTTACCATCCCACCAGAATTCAAGAGCAGCCTTTTCGATTTCCAACAGACGGCAGTCAAGATTGCTGCCCGTCATCTGAACAACGAGAAGCGTGGTGGTGCTATGATTGGCGACGTAGTGGGATTAGGAAAGACTATCACAGCCTGTGCCATTGCCAAGATGTATGAGAACACCTTTGGCAGCAATACACTGATTATCTGTCCTGCCAATCTGCAAGATATGTGGGCAAAGTATCGCAGGCAATATGACCTAAAGGCCGACATCATGTCGATGGCAAAGCCTATTGATGTAGATAATGCAAGATACTACAAACTGATTATTGTCGATGAAAGTCACAACCTTCGCAATAGTCAGGGCACACGCTATCGCAACATCCGAGACCTTATTCAGAAGCAGGATTGTAAAGTGCTGTTGCTGACGGCTACACCCTTTAACAAGCAATACAAGGACTTGAGCAGCCAACTGCGCCTGTTCGTAGATGATGACACCGATTTGGGCATTCGTCCCGAAGCCTACATCCGCGAGATTGGCGGTGAGCGTAAGTTTGCCGAGAAGCATGAGGACTTCATCAGGAGTATCAAGGCTTTTGAGCGCAGTGAGTGTCAGGAGGACTGGCAGGAACTGATGAAACTTTTCCTGGTTCGCCGTACCCGTACCTTCATCAAAGACAACTATGCCAAGACCGACCCCAAGAACGGGCGTAAGTATCTGGAGTTTAAGGACGGGCACAAATCCTATTTCCCTGACCGCGTGCCAAAGGCCGTGAAGTTCACTACGGTTGATGGCGACCAATATAGCCGTCTCTACTCTGTGCAGATGATAGGTCTGATGGAAAGTCTGAAGCTGCCCCGCTACGGACTGATTCATTATTTGGACGAGAAGAAGGCAGAGGATGCTTCCAAATATGAGAGTGACCTGATTGCCAATCTCTCCCGTGCCGGTGAGCGTATGATGGGCTTCTGCAAAAGCACTTTCTTCAAGCGTATTGACAGTAGTGGTTTTTCTTTCCTGCTGACACTGTATCGTCACATTTTGCGCAATGCCGTGTTTATCTATGCCATTGACAACAAACTCAAACTGCCTATCAGCGACGAGAACACCTTCCCCGAAGACTTCATCGACGATGCCGACATCAACGACATTTTTTCTAATGATGACGAACAGGAGGAAGAGGCATCCGGCGACAATCTCATACAGGTTCCCAACGACATGGCCGTCTATATGAAGAAAGCCGAGGAGTATTACAATGGTTTGATAGGCAAGAACAATGTGCAGTGGATAGGCGCCAAATACTTTAAGCGCACTTTGAAACAGCAGTTGAAGAAGGACTGTGAGCAGTTGATAGCCATGATCAACCTCTGCGAAGCCTGGAACCCGCAGACTGACCAGAAACTCAACGAACTGCAAGAACTGCTCTGTGCGAAGCACCCAAGCGACAAAGTCATTGTGTTCACCCAGTACTCAGACACTGCCAACTACATATATCACCAGTTGAAAAAGCGAGGCATACAGCATATAGACAAGGCAACGGGCGGCAGCAAGAATCCAACGGCAATAGTTGAACGCTTCTCGCCACTGAGCAATCAAGCGGATGTCTCTGCAGAAAATGAACTGCGGGTGCTCATTGCAACCGATGTGCTCAGTGAAGGTCAGAATTTGCAGGATGCGCATGTCATCGTGAACTACGACCTGCCTTGGGCCATCATCCGCCTCATTCAGCGTGCCGGACGTGTGGACCGTATCGACCAAAGTTCAGAGCAAATCTATTGCTATTCGTTTTTCCCTGCCAATAAAGTGGAAGAGATAATACATTTGCGAACCCGCCTGAATGCCCGTATCAACGAGAATGCTGGCATTGTGGGCAGCGACGAAGTGTTCTTTGAGGGCAACGAGCAGAACCTCCGCGATATGTATAACGAGAAGAGCGGCAGTCTGGATGAAGACGAGGACGATGTGGACGTGGACCTCGGCTCGCAGGCTTTCCAAATCTGGAAGAACGCCACCGATGCCAACCCTGAGTTGAAACGCATTATCCCAGAGATACCCAATATTGCTTATTCCACCAAACAGGCTCATAGTGCCATCGAGGATGGTGTTATCACGTATGCCCGAACCTATAATGACTTCGACGTGCTGACATGGTTCAACTCTAAAGGTGAGATTGTCAGCCAGTCGCAGAAGCGCATTCTTCAGGCTATGGCCTGCTCGCTCAACGAACCGAGACTGGAGCCGCAGGACAACCACTTAGCGTTAGTTGAGAAAGCCATCAAGGGCATCAAAAACGAGAATACCAATGTCGGGGGCATCCTCGGTAGTCGTTTCAGCACGAAGCGCAAGATTTACGACCTACTGAATCACTACTACGAGCAGCCCCTGAACCTCTTCTATACACAGGAAAAGAAAGCATTGTTGAAGTTTGCCATCGACCAGATATACAACTATCCGCTGTTGGAAAACTCCAAGTTTATCCTGGGGCGCATGATGCGCACTGGCAGCACCCACGACGATATTGTGGATACTGTCATCGAGATGTACGAGAATGCCAATCTTTGCCGCATCGATGAAGACCGGACAAAACATAAAGACCCCACCATCATTTGCTCGATGGGATTAAAAGCCTAAAACAATATGAAAAGAAACGTATTTAATCAATATCTGTCAGAGAGTAATTTCCGTGAATTGTTTATCACAGAGATGGGATGGAACAATCCTTCGGGTGCGACCTTGCTGCCCGAATATACCATTGATGAGCGAACCTTCCAAATAGAGCAGATAGCCGAGCGTAGCGGTTTCCAGATTCTTCAATGCAAGGTTGACGAGATTCCTGTCTCGTCCGTCTGCAAGAAACTGGATACCAAACTCCGCAAAAATGCCGAAAACTATATCTGTATCTTCGTGGTGCCAGACACAATACATCACCTCTGGGTAGCCCCCGTCAAGAAAGTGGAAAAGCGCGATTTGGTATTGGTGGAATACGACACGGTGGATAAGGCCAGTTTCCTGTTTGAAAAGATGGAAGGACTCTCCTTCTCGCTCGACGACGAGACCCCCACCATTCTTGACATCATCGAGAAGGTGCAGGCGGCTTTCCTCATCAACTCCGAGAAAATCACCAAGGACTTCTATGCTGGCTTCAAGAAGGAACACACCAATTTCGCCAAGTTCATTACGGGTATTGACGACCATTTGGCCGACAAGGACAACAAGAACAAGCAGTGGTACACCAGTGTCATGCTCAACCGACTTATGTTCTGCTACTTCATCCAGAAGAAAGGCTTTCTTGATGGCGATGTCGATTACTTGCGCCGTAAGTTGGAGTGGACACAGGAGAACGAGGGCGAGGACCGCTTTTTCAACAAGTTCTACAAAGGCTTCCTCGTCAGTCTGTTCCATGACGGGCTGAACGCACCCCACCACGACCAGGCGTTTGAATCCGTCTATGGGCGCATCCCCTATCTGAACGGCGGCATGTTCGATGTTCACCAGATAGAGCAGGACTATGCTGGCCTTGATATAGCCGACGAGGCTTTCCGCAGTCTCTTCGATTTCTTCGACAAGTGGCACTGGCATCTCGATGACCGCATGACAGCCACGGGCCGTGACATCAACCCCGACGTGCTGGGCTATATCTTCGAGCAGTACATCAACGACCGTGCCCAGATGGGAGCCTACTACACCAAGGAGGACATTACGGAGTACATAGGTCGCAATACCATCATCCCCTATCTGATGGATGCAGTGAAGCAGAAGGACGAAAAACTCTTCAAGACGAATGGCGAATTGTGGCAGTTCCTCCGCAACAGTGGCGACCGATACATCTTTGATGCAATAAAGAAGGGCCACGACCATCCCATCCCAGAGGAAATAGCCGTTGGCATTGATACCACGCAGCCCAATCTCTTGGAGCGGCGCAGTCATTGGAACGAGCGTACACCTGACGCTTTGGCACTGCCTACCGAGATTTGGCGAGAGACCATTGAGCGGCTGCAACGCTATCGCAGCATCAAGGCGAAGATAGAGAACGGTGAGATTACCGCCATCAACGATTTCATCACCTACAATCTTGACATCCGGCAGTTTGCCTACGACTATCTGTCACATACACAGAACCACCTGTTTG